>CAZBCT010000016.1:0-41135 GCA_964490485.1 uncultured Candidatus Brocadia sp.
GTTGTAAAAAGATTTTTTTTATCCGCTTCCAAAAAAATAGTATAAACTGTTTTAGAAGTCACTTCGATTTGTATCACACTACTCGTGGCAAGAATCTGATCCTTACTTCTTACTGCAACAAAAGCCCGGTAGATTCCGGGCAATGAATAAACATGTTCTGTCATGGATAACGTTGCCCATGCGCTCTCGATACCATCACCAAAATTAAACCGGTATTCTTTGTTTTGAATCTCGGGCGTGAGAGAAGCTTTTAGTTTTAATACCTGGCTCTGTTCTATCCTCGTGTAGTTTGCATCTAAAACCACAGTGTATTTTACAGAAGGAAGGACTTCCAGAATAGCCGTTGTTCTATCGCTTTGCCTATAATTATCAATTATGTTAAGGACTATTTCATATCTCCGGGGTTGTAGGTGGTTCGTATCAACTTCAAACATCCTCCCTGTCACCTTTTGATCGCCAGGTCCACTCCAAAGCTCTTTTACCGGCACCTCTGGCTCATAGGTAGACTGGCTCTCGAAAAGAGCTTTTTCCCCTTGCACAACGGCTAAATACTCGGGACGTAACTTCGCTACAGGTCTGGACATACTCTTGTCCACGTTGATTGTTATCAGATTACTGGTATATGATCTATCATTAAGTATTACACTGACAAAAACACGGTATGTCCCCTTTTTATAATAGACATGATCTATTACAGGTTTCGTTGTCCGGATGTTTTCTGTGCCATCGCCGAAATTAAACTGATAACGAATATTCCGGTAGGGCGAGCTCATCCTGGCTTCAAATCTGGCAGTTTCACGTTCCCAAAGACGATCTTTGTTAGCACTTAAAGAAAGTTTAATTTCCGGCGGAGGTAGTATTTCATCACGCGGTGGAATTGCAATTTTAGAATCGTCAGGCGGAATCACTATTGATTTCCTCGCATCAACGACGATTGTTACAGCGTTGCTGGTGTATGATTTATCGTTCATTATCACACTTACAAATGCACGATATGTCCCCCTTTTATAATAGACATGATCTATTACAGGCTTCATCGTCCGGATGTTTTCTGTGCCATCGCCGAAATTAAACTGATAACGAATATTCCGGTAGGGCGGGCTCATCCTGGCTTCAAATCTGGCAGTTTCACGTTCCCAAAGATGATCTTTGTTAGCACTTAAAGAAAGTTTAATTTCCGGCAGAGTTCGCACATCGTCACGCGGCGGAATGGCAATTTTGCGATCGTCAGGAGGAATCAATATCTTGTCAAAGCGAAATTTCCTGGATTGAGCTAAAAGTCCGAAATCGTTACTGTTCTTATGTCTCCCATCTCCGACTGATTCATCCACAACACGAATCTGTCCTGTTTTATTTGCATAGGGGGTAAGATCCCAGGTTACTCTATCCACAGCAAAATATTCTGGTGTCAACGTACCTTGATGTCCGGAAGGTTGCCCTTGTTTTCTGACAGTGGAAGTATCATCAAGTGCTGGCTGGTAATAAAACGTATTTCTCGTCTGTGTCTTTCCTCTCACATTACCTGTCGCAAAGGCTGGTGTAAATTCAACGGAATGACCTAAAACATCTAGGGCATAGAGGGAAAGGCCAATCACGATTGCTATTAGCCTAAGACCATACTTGATCCATAATGTCCAATTATTAAAACTCTTTAACATTACCATCATCTCTGTCTATTGAATTGAGTGGGGGGCGGTGGTTTTGGTAATTTATGGGTTCCAGCTTAATAAAGCCTAAATACGCAACGGTAGCCTATGTCAACGTAAAATTCCCAAAAGTCTGTGCCTTCAGTCTTGTGAATCCGTAATGAATTATGTTTGGGATTGTCTTTTAGATAGGTTAATTGCTTTGTAAACTTCTTCTTTATATCTTTCGGCAGGGCATCAGATTGCGGAGAAAATTCGGGCTCTATGGCAAATAAAAGCATTTTACTATGCTAATATCTTGAATTCAACGGAAAATATTTTCTTTGTTCAAAATCAATCTCTCTTGCTGTTAAGAATTTTTGAAAGGATGATGCTTCCCCACATTCACGCCATCACTCGATCTGTTGTTTTGGTAGTACCCAGGGAAATCTTCCTGTGACATTACCCGAAAACAAAAAAGGCTACGAAGGAATTTGATTTCCTTCGTAGCCTTATGATAACCGGTTTATAGTTTTTCTATCTTTGCCCCGCAGACCTTGTACTCTGCCGTCTGGGTGATATTGTCATATGCATCCATTGTCAGTTTATTCACGGCTGCCTCCGCAAAGTGCATGGGTATCCAGATGACACCCCTTTTCACCTTGCCTGAAACCTCGGCACGGGCTGTTATTTCCCCCCGCCGCGAAACAACTTTTACCATTTCGCCATCAAATATGCCCAATTCCCCGGCATCTGCCTGGTGGACCTCAACGAAACAGTCATTTGTCTTGTGAATGATTCCGGCCGACCGTCGGGTCATGGTGCCCGCACCATAATGATACAGGGTACGCCCTGTTGTCAGCAATAGCGGATAATCTTTGTCAGGGCTTTCGGCAGGCGCCCGGTAAGGCAATACAAAAAACTTACCCAGACCACGCGGGAATTTACCCTCATGCATGAATTTCGTGCCAGGATGTTTTATATCAGGGCATGGCCATTGAATGCCATTCTGTTCGATCCTTCCATAATTAATCCCTGCCAGCATAGGCACAAGGCTGGCAATCTCGTCCCAGACTTCTTTGGGAGACGGATACTCCATTTTATAACCCATACGGGTGGACAACTCACAGGTAATCTGCCAGTCAGGCTTTGCATTTCCAATCGGATGAATACCTTTGCGCACGCGCTGTACACGGCGTTCGGTGTTGGTAAACGTGCCGTCCTTTTCAGCAAAACTCGTTGCCGGCAGGATGACATGTGCATAATGAGCGGTCTCCGACATAAAGATATCCTGTACGACCAGCAGCTCCAGATTTTTCAGCCCTTTGATGGTATATTCCTGATTCGGCTCACTCATGATCGGGTCTTCACCGATGACATACAACGCCTTAAATTCCCCTTTATTCATCCGTTCAAGCATGGTTGGCGCCGTATTGCCCGGTTTTTTGTTCAGGGTCACACCCCAGTTCTTTTCAAACTTTTCTACCACCTTCTCATCTGAAAACAGCTGATATCCGGGTAATTTATCCGGGAGGCACATGTCCGTTGCACCCTGGACATTGTTCTGCCCGCGGATGGGGTTGACCCCGGTGCTGGATTTTCCAACGTGTCCGGTTAGCAGTGCAAGGTTTGCAATGCATCTTACATTATCCGTTCCGCAGGTATGCTCTGTAATACCTAAGGTGTAATATATAGCCGACTTCTCTGATTTTGCATATAACCTGGCGGCCTGGCGAATATCTTCTGCCGGAACACCAGTAAACTCAGCGGCCTTCTCAGGTGTGATGTCCTTCACAAATTCCCTGAGATTTTCAAAATCTTCCGTTCGTGTCTTTATGAATTCCTTGTTTTCGAGACCTTCCTCAAGGATGACATGCGCCATCGCATTTAAAAGCCAGTTGTCCGTACCGGGCTTCAAAGGGAGATATAATTTGGCATGCTGGGCAAACCAGATCCGACGCGGGTCTGCTACAATAAATGTGCATCCCTTACGGAGCGCCTTTTTCATCTCTAACCCTACAATCGGGTGCGCCTCTGTGGGATTTCCACCGATGAGGAAGATGAGTTTGCAATCCTTGATTTCACTGATGGAATTGGTCATTGAACCGCTTCCGAATGACATCGCCAGACCGGCGACGGAGGGCGCGTGTCAAGTCCGGGCACACTGGTCTACGTTGTTGGTGCCAATCGCAGCCCTCGCAAATTTCATTGCCAGATAGTTTTCTTCATTAGTGCACCGCGAAGAACTGAACACCCCGATCGTATCGGGTCCGTATCTGGCCTTTATATCATTCAATTTACCGGCAATAAAATCAAGCGCCTCGTCCCAGGTTGCTTCTTCAAACCTTCCGTTCCTCTTGATGAGCGGTTGCTTCAGCCGGTCGGGGTGATGGACAAAGTCATAGCCAAATCGTCCTTTCACGCAGAGGTTGCCGTCGTTCGGCACCGAACCAGTCTTTGAGGTTACCTTAACAATCTCGTTTCCCTTGACGTTTAAAAACATCGTACACCCTACCCCACAGTATGCACAGGTGGTTTTTACCTGCTTTATTTCCCAGTCCCTGGCCTTTCCAACGGCCTGTTTTTCCACCAAGGAGCCCACGGGACAGGTGGATACACACTGGCCGCAGAGGACGCAGGTCGTCTCACGTCGTGGCTTTCCAAAGGGCAAACCGGTTTCCGTCGTAAATCCGCGATGCTTAAAATCAATCGCATAATCCTGCTGCACTTCGGCGCAGATACGGACACAACGGCCACACAGGATGCACTTGCTGGTATCCTGTTGAATGGCAGGGTTTTCATCTTCGGTAACACCACCGTCGGGTTTTTCAAAGAATCTGCTGTCTCTTACCTGATACTCATATGCAAGATCCTGCAAGGTGCATGCGCCGCATTTATCACAGGTCATGCAATCCTTGGGATGGTCAGAAAGGATCAACTCCAAAACCATCTTTCGTGACTTCAACACCTTTTCTGAGTCCGTGCGGATCACCATTCCGTCGGTAGCCTCGGTGCTGCATGAAGTGATGAGTGCGCTCGACTTGCCTCTCTCAACCTCTACCATGCAGACACGGCATGCTGCAAATGGTTCGAGGCGTGAGTCATGACACAGGGTTGGAATTTGAATGCCAATAGAGTTGGCCGCCTGTAAGACGGTTTTCCCTTTATTCACCTCTACGGTCTTGCCGTCAACACTTAATTTGATTTTTGGAACCATTACCATACGTTATTTTCTCCTCGCTTAAACAAACCGGAAAGAAACAAAATAATAGTCAAGTTTTCTCTTTTCAGAGGGGAATCATAAAAGATTAAAATTCCTTACGTGAGTTTAGGATTTTTCACCTTCACGCCGCAATTTGAAAATCATACATGCCAAAAAAACAAGCAAGGTTCTCTTTTAGTTTACCATAATTCCCGCGTAACCTACGACATGGTTATAATCGCCGGTAATATCGCCGCTGGTTTCATACCGAACGAGTTCTGCCCTCTTCGCCCCCCGTTCCTTTGAGCATACCAGCATGGCAACCGCAGGATAAATGCCACACATCGTAATGCGCATACGGTGTACTTTGCTATATAAATTATCCTCGTTAAGGGCTAAAACCTCATCGATGGCAATCTTGTCCTTCGTGTTAGCCGATGCCTGTGACTCATGATGCGTCATGTCGGAAGAAGCTACTACAAGGGCGCCGGGACGTAATTTCTGTAATACCTGCGACAACTTTTTTCCTATATTTTTAAGGTCTGCGATATCTCGTGCAGAGATAACTATCACAACAATTTCAATATGAGGATTAAAATATTGGATAAAGGGTATCTGCACCTCAGCGGCATGCTCATACAAATGTGCCTCCCTGTCTTTTTCAAGCAGGTTGCATGCCTGGATTAATTCTTCCACGACCTCTTCATCAACCTTCACATCTCCCATAGGGGTACGCCATTGCCCGCCAGGCCAGATGGAATACGGTACCCCGTAACCAGTATGATTGGGCGCTAAGATAACTACGGTATCGGGTATTTTAATCCTTGAGTAAAGATTCCCTGCAACATGCCCTGAATAGGCATAGCCGGCATGTGGGGAGATTATGCCCAGGACGGACTGTTTATCACAATCCTTGATCACAAAACCTTCTATGTCATTTTTTAGCTGGGTTGGATTATTACTGTAAAAACTCCCTGCTACCGCTGGTTGTCGTAATATCATTGCATTCTTGAAACAGGCAAGAAAAACTTAGCGAGTTATTATTTACAAGTAAATATAGATAAACCAAAAAATAGTCTAACATGATGTTATGAGACAGTCAAATTCCATTTTTTATTTGAAAGATGCCTATAGAATGGTTTAGAATTTCAACACCTGTTACATCAATATTCAAGAACTGAAATTCATGGTCATTAAAGGAGTTTACTCTTGGCAAAGGCATTGGCATTATTGTCGGGTGGCCTGGACAGCACCCTGGCTATCCGTGTTATCCAGCAGCAAGGAATCGAGGTGATCGCACTCAATTTTGTTACGGTATTTTGCCGTTGTACGTCACATGGAAGCTGCAAACTTGAGGCAGTAAAGGTATCAGAAAAATTTGGAATACCCATCAAGGTCATTAATACAACAGAACGATTTCTTGAGCTGGTCAAAAAACCGAAATTTGGCTATGGGAAAAATATGAATCCCTGCATTGATTGCCGGATCAATATCTTTCGTATCGCCGGCGAATACATGAGGGAAATTGGCGCTGACTTTATTATCACGGGTGAAGTGTTGGGGCAGCGGCCCATGTCACAACGGAAAGACGCCATGAAGATTATTGACAAAGAGGCAAACCTTACCGGGCTTGTCCTGAGGCCTTTATGCGCCAAACATATGGAGCCCACGATTCCTGAAAAATCAGGCTTGGTGGACAGGGAACAACTTCTTCAGATCCGCGGTCGTTCCCGGAAAGACCAGATACAGCTTGCCGACGTGTTCCAAATCAGGGACTATCCTTGTTCAGCAGGGGGCTGCCTGCTGACCGACCCGGAATTTGCACATCGAATGAGAGATTTGATTACCTCCCGCGACGCCGATGTAAATGATGTTAACCTTTTAAAGGTAGGAAGACATTTTAGGCTTGACCCGCAAACAAAGGCCATTGTCGGGAGAAACGAAGAGGACAACACCAGAATCGAATCCCTTTCACAAGAGGGAGATTTTCTGCTAGGTCTGGTCGATATGCCGGGGCCTCTTACCCTTTTGCGCGGCGAGATTACTGAAGAAAAGATACACCTTGGAGCACGCATTACTGCGCGGTACGGGAAATCTCACGTTTTACCTATCTCGAAAGTTTCCGTACGGCAGGCGAAAAACGATACTTCTCAAAGGTTCATAGAAGTTACTCCAATGAGCCAGGAAGAGGTGGATAATCTCATACTCAAGAAAATTTCTTCCGGTAACACATCACACGAGCCGTCGCCGGCAACCGAATTCAATGTTGGATAACCATATCTCACGGGTTTTATAAACACGGCTATCTGCTGCGGTTAAAAGAACCATAACAATGTAATTTTTTGAAAATTTCCAATAAAAACAGGGTATTGCATACAGCGTAGGGGCAGGTTTCAAACCTGCCCCTACAAAATAATATTATTCATATAGGAGTATTGCCATATGAAATTGTCCTTCGAAAACTTATTGAACCGTCTCAAAGATGTCAAAAAGATCGTTTCCGTCTCTTCAAAAAACACCTTTGTCAAAGCAGACAAACAACTTTCTGTTATCCTTATCACAACCTTTGCCGTTTCAGCAATTGCGCTCTTTTGTTACTGGTTTTTTAAGGAAAAACCTTACTACGACAATCTTCTTGCTGAGAAAGACGAATTAATAAAGTCTCTAAAATTTACCCGCGACAAACAAAAAAAAATTTATGAAAATGCTGTGGATGCGTATGAAAAAAAATTAACCACCGAATACGTATTAAAATCCATTTACGATGACAAGATAAACGACTATGAACAAAAACTAACATCCTATAAGAATGACCATATTCATAAAGATGAACACGCAAAGCAAGTTGCTGAAATAGAAAACCGACTAAAGGAAGAATATGCATCCAAAGAACTTCAGGCAAAAAATGACTACGAACAAAAAATCACACCGTTGGAACAGAAGGTATCTCTTCTGGAAGACAAAAATCTCAACCTGAAAACATCGCTAAAGGAATCGACTGATTTTATTCGCGAAGAGAAAGAAATGCTGGAAGAAACGCTCTCATCAGAAAGAAAAAAGGCACTCATTCCGTCCCTGATACTTGCCGAAACCAAAAATCGTGTGCTGGATGCTAATGCACTAAAAAAGTTGGTTGCGATAAAAGATAAATTACGGCGCATCGAAGAAATGAATATTGCTTTAAGGCCTGATACCTATTTTGAGATGGGTATTATCTCGTACTACAATAAACAACATAGTGAGGCAATAGAGCTATGGGAGAATGCGTTATCTTTAAACAAAAACAATTTTAAGACATACATCTGCCTTGGTATCGTCTATACCGAAGAAAAAATGGCGGACAATGCGATCAAAATTTTGAAACGCGCGATTGAGATTAATCCAAAATATTCGACGCTCCATCTTGTACTTGCCCGTGTATATGAGCAAAAAGGATCCTTAGACGACGCCATTTATGAATACTCTATGGTATTGGAACTCAATCCGGAAACCATAGACGTTCACAATGCCCTTGGGGCTCTTTATGAAAAGAAGGGTATGAAAGAAGAGGCCAGGAAATCGTTTGCCCAGTATGAAAAATTAATGGGGATAAATAAAGGACCACAGCCAAAAAACCAATAGATGCATGCCTCCTTACCTTTTTCCCCCGGCACCTATATATCTCTTTTATTTGGAAATCTGGGCAGGCACAGCATTCCCGGTTTGTGTTCCTGCTGAATTTACTTCAGGCTGGGTCTGATCTGTAAAGACAGGTGGTGGCAATTGATCCATCGCTAAATTCTCTTTGACATCGAAAATCAGGGTCTTTCCATCCGTGATCGGTTGTTGATTCGTAGATGCCTCGCTATCTGGCGTCTTCTTTTCTCTTGTATGTATCCAATCTTCTGGCCCGATGTTTTTTCCCTGGAGCATATTGATTTCTTGAACCATTTGTTCCTTTTCCTGGATTAAAACTGTGCGAGTTTGTAATAACTTCTGATGTATCATCGATAATTCCTGGTACTTTTCTTCGAGCTCTTTTACTTTATGTGCTTGAATTTCCGTTTCGGTCTTTGCATGCTCATATCGGGAAGCCATGTAAGTTGCAAAGAAGAGGCACATGAAACAGAATAATACAGCCCCTATTTTGAGGAAACTCGCTGTCTTAGTGCTGATATGCATCATGATTGACGGCCCTCACCTATTGCCTTTACTTTAACGATATAAACCAATTTAATCAAAAATAGCTTTCTCCCCGGAGTTGGGGAAGGGATGGAATATCTTTTATAAAAAATTTATAAATAGCTTAGATCATTTTAAACTCAAATGCAAATTGTTTTGAAATTCTTTGTCAAATTAATACGGCTTATTTTGTAAGAGTGATGATTTTGTTGGCATTTATCTTGACTGAGCTCTGTAAATTTGTTATGAGATATAAATATTAATTTTGCCTTTTCTTTAACAAAATATTAATAAGGGTAAAGATCCATGACCGAATTAATCAATAAGCTTGAAATAAAAAAGATTTATTACTTTGCACAGAAGATGCAGCAAGCAACACAGAAAATTGATATATTCTGCTCGGCAATCTTGTTGCAGGCGTGGAGAAGGATGAATTATGTTTTCAATAAAAAGGAAATTCATTCTTCACTAGAAAGACGGCAGGGCAATTGTCTGCGATGCGGACGGTGCTGCCATGCATCTTTTAAATGTCAACATCTTGAATACGACGAAAACGGACTTTCTCTCTGTAAGGTGTACGATCGGAAACCACGCATGTGCTCACTCTATCCTTATAATGAAAGTGATTATTTTTTCCATCTCAAACCTACCTGTGGTTACAAATACGATGGCGAATAATGGCCGCTCATAATCATGAAGAAAACGCCTCTTTATGATATCCACCTCAGCTCTAATGCAAAAATGGTATCTTTCCATGACTATATCATGCCGCTCCACTATGATACCATCATCAACGAACACCACAGTGTAAGAAAAGATGCAGGACTTTTCGATATATCCCACATGGGAAGATTCGAGATCATAGGAGATAAGGCGTTGCCGTTTATTCAACAGATTATCACCAATAACGCAGGCAAACTTGAAGATATGCAAGTACAATATACCCCCGTCTGTAACGAACAGGGGGGAATCATTGACGATATCCTCGTCTATAAATGGCACACAGGCCATTTCATGATGGTAGTAAATTGTGCTAATAAGGAAAAGGATTTTATATGGTTCCAAAAGCAAGCCGCTTCCTATCAGCGGTTAGAAATGAGAGATGTAACAGGCACGTTATCTCTCATCGCATTGCAAGGGCCTCTGTCCTTGCAGATGCTTGAAAGTACCTTCAGCAGAAAATTTGATTGCCTGAAGAGATTTTACTTCGGTGATTTTGCATGGGACGGCATTCGAATGATCATTTCCCGGACGGGATACACCGGCGAGGATGGTTTCGAGATATTTGTGAATGCACAACACCTGGTAAAACTCTGGAATCTGCTCATGGATAAAAACTGTCAGAACGGTTTAAAACCCGCCGGTCTCGGAGCAAGGGACACCCTGCGCCTGGAGGCCGGTCTTTTACTCTATGGGAATGATATGGACGAAACGGTAACCCCCCTTGAAACAACGATTGGCTGGACGGTAAAATTCGATAAGGATGCCTTCCTTGGTAAAGACTCGCTGTTACGACAGAAGCAAAAAGGGATTGACAGGAAATTGGCCGGCTTTGAAATGATCGATCGGGGTATCCCCCGCCATGGTTATCCTGTGTTAAAAGGAAACGAGGTCATTGGCAGGGTAACCAGCGGCTCTTTTAGCCCATCCACGAATAAAAACATCGGCCTATGTCTGATAAAATCCTCCTACGCCAGAGTGGGGGAAGAGTTGCAAGTTCAAATCAGGAACGCTTCTTATCTTGCGCGTGTGGTAAAGACTCCATTTTATAAAAGTAAAAATATGACAGGATGCTGTATATGACACAGATACCAAATGAACTCCTTTATACCAAGACACATGAATGGGCGAAGAAAATAAATCAAACCGTAGTAATTATGGGTATTACCGCCCATGCTCAAGAACAGCTTCGGGATATTGTCTTTGTTGAATTACCTTCGATAGGAAAGGAGCTAAAGGCAGGTGCGGCTTGCGCAGTGGTGGAATCCGTGAAGGCCGCCTATGATATTTTTGCCCCGTTATCAGGGAGAGTCGTCAAAATCAATCAAAAGATTCAGGAAAAACCTCAACTAGTAAATGAAGACCCTTACGGTGAGGGATGGTTTTTACACATCGAGATATCCAACCCGAATGAGTTTAATACCCTTTTAAGTCCGGCCCAGTATCAAGCCATCAGCGAATCGGCACATCAATGAAATAGTTCAAGTTCGTTGGACGATTCCATAGAGCTTTAGATTACCATTCAACAGCCTAAAGCGGTTATTTAATATCCTAAAAACCGCATAAATAAAATGAACTTTCCTATACAATCGAATCAAAAAGAAAAAGGCCTAATCTAAAAAAACGGATTAGGCCTTTTTTGGTTTTCCAGAAACCTGTTTTTTTAAACTTATTCAGCCAGGCAATTTTCTCCCTCATGCATACACTTAGATTTATCAACATCGCCTGGCTTTCTCTTCCAGCCTAAGAGCAGATCCGTATATTCACCGTGTTTCCAGAAGTCGTAGGCCTTATGTTGTATTCCGACCTGATTCTCCAGCGCCTTGATTCTCCTCAAACGGCTGGCCTCACCCTTAATCTGGATAAGCCAACGATCCTGCAGGAAGGCGCCTTTTCCGTAAGTGGCGCCATACATAGCCCCGTGTGCCATGGCCTTGTATACGGAGTTGGTTATATAGACCAGCATCTCAAAGGATGTACGTTCTATGTCTGAGACATTGTACATCCTGCCCTCGCCGCCAAGGAGGCTAAAGGTATAGTGTCCTGCATAGTCAGGGGCCAAATCGTTCGGCATGGGGTCCAGCATCCCTTCGTTATAAAGATCAACCACAATCTTCATGGCCTCACGCCATTTGGTAAAGCTGATCTTTACAGCTTCGTCCATCGCCTCAAACTGGTCTGCAGCAAATCGGGGAGAATGGCAACCCTTGCACGTGTTAATCCAGTTTTGCCTTGCCTCTTTAAATTTTGGCGCCCCACGGTCTACGAGAGACGTGCCCATATGGCTGTTTATGGTAGAAGCTTTTTGAGCATTATGCTCACCATCTTTCATATGACAATATGCACAGGTTGGGGTTTTATAATTAGCCGGTTTCAGGGGTTTTGTCCAATCCCAGGTATGCTGCTCTGATTCATAAATCATTCCATGATATGATTCCTTGTACATTTCATACTCATAGTGGTCAAGCCCGGTGTGGCAGATACCGCAATTATTTGGCTTTCTTGCTTCCGCCACGGAAAAGTCGTGCCTTGTATGACACCCGTCGCATCTGTTTTCTGCGATACCATGGCAGGTAGCACACGCTGTTACCTCTGCTGCCGGTTTTGCAATCTGCCAGGGAGCTTCTATTACGCTTACATGGAATGCGTGCGTATGTGAACCAATTTTGCCGGCACGGTGGCCTGCCTGTTGTTCAGGGTGACACTTGCCACAGTGCTTCCATGAAGGCATGTACAACTGCTGATGATTATTTCCATGGCATTTATCACACCCTACTACGCCCTTATCCGTAGATGCGTGCTTGCTCTTTTTCCATTGTGCAACGATACCGGGCGTCTGCACCGTATGACACATAACACACTCTTCATGCTTAAACTCTCCGGAAACGTTCATGTTCGGCGTATAATAATGATCTGGATCGTACCACCTCATAAGAGGTAAAAATCCAAATAGTTTTCCAAATTTACCCTCACCGGGGAGCACCTCTTCCGGGGGGGTATAACTGGCTGTTAAACCGGCGTGATACAGGTCACCTGAATTATCAGCACCCATTTTTTCTCCCGTTATCTCGGAAATAATTTGCTGAATGGTTCTCTTGTCTTTTGGATGCGACGCAGTTTCCGCCTTTATTAACGGAGACGGGGCTTTCGCCTCCTTTTGCAGTTCAGGGGCAGAAGCCACTGGCTTTGTCTCTTCTTTTGCCTTAGCGGAAATTTCCTCCCCTTGTTTCACGGTAGCAACTTCTGCCTTTTTCACAGATGCCTGTTCGCAGCCAAGCTGGATACAGCCAAACAGGGCAAATACTCCCAGAGAGATTGTACATTTTATCCCCTTGCGCATATCCCTTTCTCCTTTTCTTCAACCACGGTTGTTAAAATAACCAGTACATTCAAAACCTTCCGAATAATCCGTACCGTCCCTTTATTTTTTCGTTATTTCTACCTTCCAGACTTCGGGCCCTTGCTCAACGTATTTCCAGTCCAATTGCCCGCTTCGTTCTGCATCCAACTGGTACTTTAAGGGTTTGGGATCATGGTCGTTTATCAAGACCATCATCTCTCCTTTTTTCAGGCCATCAAATGTGTTAAATATTTTTGGATGCCTTTCCCTGGGCACAATATTTCTTACATCAAGAACAACCGGCGGTGTCTTACTCATGTCTCTCCCCTTTTCTCAATGATTTACCCTACGCTGATAGCTAAAACAACCATTTTTTCTGTACACTTCATGCCCCTTGAAGCTCCCTCAGGAGCAACAATAATCATATCTTTTTTCATATCAATTTTTTTAATATCGAGGGTAAATACCCCTTTCCCTTCTTTTACATAGAAAATACCCACACTCTGTCCGCCATGAGGCGGGATTTCTTGCCCTGGTTCCATACAAATAAGAGGCATTTTTACCTTCGGTGAAGCATAAAGCATATTGGGAATAAAGTGGTCTTTGTTAAATTTAATTTTTTCTTCTAAATATATCGGTTCCAAGGTATGCGTCGACCTCCTTCCGGGACATTTGTTCAAGTTTCCAGACAATTTCTATTGTGACAGGCATATCACACCTGTTATACGAAAATAAGTTTAGACTCGCATCTCCCTTGCAATGGGAAATCGAGGCCTTTTACGGAGTCTTGGTTGCCTCTTTTTGAGCCGCTTCGTTTAACTCTTTCACGAATTTGTCTACATCGGTGTTATGCATCATGCAGGCAAGGTTGATATCTTCAGTTCCAAAGGAAGGGCAGTCAAAGCATCCTTTCCCGAAATATTTTGTGAAAACTGTTTTTGTTGCAGGATATTTCTTTGTGACCTCTCCCGTGCTCATTTTTTTTGTGATGAGAATTTCGCCGCTCATATTTCTCCTCCCATGACGATAAAGTACATTTAAAACGATCCTACCCCGGCAAGGGTAATTTCCTGATCAGCAAGCTCGATAGGCGCAATATCCTCTATTTTTACCGGCAACCGCACATTTTTGGGAAGCGGATCGATATATTTTTTCCGGTACGCCTTGCTCTGCATACGGCAGGTGGGGTATCGCTTGCTAAAGTCAGGATGTGTTACCATCTTTTTCCATATTTCCTGAATGGACATCTCGCGGACATTTCCAAAATTAATGGGGTTAAAATCACAAGGATTAATATCGCCGTATGCCGTCATATAAAATTGAGACTGCGCTCCATAACAACCCACACCCCGCGGTGAATTAATAATTGACATACAATTTATTCCCATCGGATGGTTCATCTCATGATATTTTTTCGTTAGGGCAATCAATTGTTTCCGGTCTTCTGCTGTTAATATCTTTGATGTGTCCTTCAAGAACCGGCCCGACGGAATACAGTCAAAGATTGTTACCTCAGAAAACCCTTGTTCCTGTGCGATCTTTAGGAGTTTTTCAACCTTTCCCGTCTTAATACTCTCACTCGTTGCATAGGTGGAAATGCCCGTCAGGATGCCAGCCTTGCGGCAACGTTCAGCGCCATCAAAGGCCTTCTGATAACACCCCGGCACGGCCCTAAACTCGTTGTGCAATTCAGGCTCGCTGCTATCGATGGAGATATTTAAGGAAAATAGCCCTGCATTAGCGAGTTTTCGTACGTTTTCTTCGGTAAGAAGTAATCCATTGGTAAATATCATGGGAATTGCCTTGGTTTTATCTACATAGTGAATGAGGTCGTAAAGCTCTTCACGGAGCAGGGGTTCTCCGCCTACATAGATAATAAGGCTTGCGCCAAGATCCAGCGCACCATCAACCACGGTTTTTATTTCCTCCACCGTCAGCTCTCTTTTTGCGGGGTCGATAAACGGATCTGCGCTACAATGAATACACTGACACTGGCATTTATGGGTGATGGCTAAATTCGCTGTAACAGGGAATGCCATCTTATGCAGCATCATTCTCAACTTTCGTTCGAGAAATCTCATGCCTGCCTGACTGGGAAATGGCGGATTATAAAGGTTATAAACATTCATGCCATTCCTTTTGGCGACCACCTTCAAGGCATTAATCTTCTCAAAAAACTGGTCCACGTAAGGCTGCAACATTTTGCCCAATACTCCTTCAGCCTTTCCTACAACCTTACCCCCAAGAATCTCAGCGTCGATATGTAAAAAATCAAATGATGTCATATTTTATCCTCCATACTCTTTGTATTGTTGACTAATTTGAGATTTTTTTCTATCTCGCATACAATGTCATTTGCTACCTCAATTGCCTTTAATCCTTCTTCTCCAGAAACAACAGGTTCTTTGCGTCCCACAACACAATCTACAAAAGAGCCTAGTTCCTTCTTGAGTGGTTCGCAATCGTCCATCTTTATATGCTCCACTTTTAATAAATCGCCGAACACATAACTTTTCAAATCCGCAATGGTCGAGACATCCATTTCAGAAATGTTTAATGCCTTCAAAGTCAGCTTGGGAGATTTTTTATATATTAATGCATCTCTTTTCTGATAATCAATAGAAATATATGAATCCTCGGAGAACAATCGCATTTTACGCATTGAGGTAATTGATACCCGACTAGCAGTAACATTTGCTACACAGCCGTTCTGAAATTGAATACGAACGTTTGCAATATCCTCTTTGTCAGAAATGACATTTACTCCCACGGCATCAAATTTTTTTACCTTAGATCCTGTTACGTGCAGAAGAATGTCAATATCATGTATCATCAGATCAAGCACTACTCCGATATCCGCAGAACGGAAGGTAAACGGACTTAACCGATGGCACTCGATAAACCGGGGGTTGATGGAGAGTTTTTTTATCGCATCTATTGCAGGATTAAACCGTTCAATATATCCTGCTTGAAGCACCACCCCTTTTGCTTTACTCATAGCGATTAATTCCCGCGCCTCCTGCACGGTTCCTGTCATAGGTTTCTCGATCATGACATGAATTCCGTGCTGAAGGCAATCCTTTGCTATACCGTAATGAGCTTTTGTGGGAACTGCGATACTTACGGCCTCTGCCTGGTTAAAGATCTCCTTATAGTTTGAAAAGTATTGTGTGTGGTATCGCTGTGCAATTTTCTCTGCCTGCTCAGGCTGAATATCAACAACCCCGATCAGCGTCACCCCTGGTAACTCTGCATAGACCCTTGCATGCTCCTTCCCCAGATGACCAACACCAATTACTGCAACTTTCAAATTAGACATAATTACGTTGCCGTTACCGTTGAGTGTCGCAAAGATTCCCGGTACCTTCCAAACCTACCCTTATCAATATTTCTCAGGAAGGTAACCAGATACCGGACCTCTGGAGAAATATCTTCTTTTTTTTCCAATGTTTCCAGGATATGACTCTTGTTCAATTTGTCGGAACGAAATATTTTACGAAAGGTTTCTTTGATTTCGTTAATTTGCACGTTTGAAAACCCTTCTCGCTCTAATCCAATGACGTTTACCTGTCGTATCCTGGCAGGATGACCTTCGATGATCACATACGGTGGGACATCCTGAACAATCCGGGCATGTCCTCCGACATATGCATACCGGCCAATGGTCACGAAAGGTTGTATGCCCACAAGGCCCATCAGCTTGGCACACCTTTCTACCACAACATGTCCACCCAGGAGCACTCCATTTGCCAAAAGAACCTTGTCTTCGATAATGCAATCATGAGCAACATGTGAACAAGCCATAAAAAAATTATTATCACCGATTACCGTTTTTTCTCCACCGCCTGCCGTACCTTTGTTAATGGTTACCCCTTCTCTCACCACATTATTATCGCCCATGATAAGGGAAGTCTGCTCTCCGCGATATTTAAGATCCTGCGGTTCGGCTCCCAAAACAGCGTTTGGATGAATGATATTGTTTTTTCCTATGATAGTATTGCCGGTTACGGTAACGTTGTTCTTTATAACAGTCCCGTCTCCAAGCGTAACATCCTTACCGATTATACTGTAAGGACCAACCTCAATTTCTTTACCTAAAACAGCATCGGGGTGTACAATAGCCAATCTATGAATTTTCAACCTGTTTCCCCTTTTTTCTGCATGTTTCCAACATTTTTATACCCACATCATGATCATGCCTGCGATGATTTTTTTGTGTCATACACTACTTGCGATCTTTTCTGCTAACTGAACATTCAACGAATGCCCAGACCGCTTAGCAATGATACGTCCTTGTATAATGACATTGGCCAAATAAAGGTCACCTATCAGATCCAAGACTTTATGCCTTACCAGTTCGTTGGGAAATCGTAATTCTGCGGGTTTCATAGAAATTGGTTTTTTCATCGTTCCGTCTTCGTGCACAATAATAC
Source organism: uncultured Candidatus Brocadia sp. (assembly GCA_964490485.1). Taxonomy (GTDB): domain Bacteria; phylum Planctomycetota; class Brocadiia; order Brocadiales; family Brocadiaceae; genus Brocadia. The sequence goes on from CAZBCT010000016.1 coordinate 17,482, forward strand.
TATTATCATCAGTAACCCCTTTTCCCAAACCAAGTTGTCTGAATTCTTCAATGTAAGTGCTTAGTCCAAACGTCCTGGCCGCTGCAATTTCTCTGCAAAAACTCTCTTCTGTAACCTCGATATCATACGTTTGTTGCTGTAGAAAAGGACCATTGAAATCCAAAGTATATGACAATTCCAATCCTTTTTCACAAGGAACTGCCATAATGCTTGCATTTCCGCTGTTAACCGCAATTACTTTTTTGACGACAAATACTTTCTGAGCGCTACCCAAGTCAACAACCCCGGCTTTTTTTAAAATATCGACAAAAAGACGCGCACTTCCATCCCCAGCCGGAACTTCTCTGCCGTTGATTTCAATCTCGATATTGTCGATCCCTAGCCCTGCTAAGGCTGCCATAAGGTGCTCTATGCATTCAACCTCAGCGTCATTGTGTTTGAGAAAGATACGTCGGTAATTACTTGATAAAAAGCGAACATGTGCGGGAATTCTTGGACGATTCGGCAAATCAACACGAATAAATGATATGCCACAATTTAACGGTGCAGGCTTAAAATGGAGCGTTGCACTCTCTCCCCGAAACATCCCTGTTCCAGGGTACTCAATTTCTTGCCCGATTGTTTTTTGCGTACAGACCACAAACTACTTTCCCTTTTTTCCTTCTGAAAATCGTTTATTCAAGTTGTCGAGTACCCGGCTGGTAATATCGACGGAATCGGAATTATACAGGACCGTTTTAATTCCAACCTTGAATTGCAATTCAGAAATACCGCTACTCTGCAACTCTGGCTCTTCTTTCTTAATAATCAGATCGTATTGTTCCCGATTGCCTATATCTTCTACTTCCTTGCAGACTTCAGTGTAGAGACTTTCAAAATAGTCCTTATACTTCTTCGTAAGGCTCTTTTCAGCAAACTTCGCATACGATTCAAGCTCCATATTCTTTTTTTCGAAGGTCTCTTCGTCTTTTTTTCTAGCCTCACTCCCGGGATCCAATAATTGAATCTTCTCACTGAGGCTTACCAGTTCCTTCTTTCTATCAGTGATGTTTTTTTGGCATTGCTTTTCCTGCTCCTTTAACTGCGCATCAAAAGCCTTCCTCTTCTCATATTTTTCAAATACCCCATTTAAATCAACAACCCCAATCTTTAACCCCTTCGACGTCGAAGCCATTGCCCCCGCCGGTTCTTTTGCCTGAGTCGTATTCAACAACAACGGGCACAAGCATACAAGAATTGCTACAACACAAAACACACCCTTTCTCATTTTTCTGTTTTTTTTAACTGTCTTCGTTGGTTTCATAATTAAAAGCTACTACCTCCTCCAAAATTAAATGAAAATGCCTCCGTCTCATCCTCGTCCTCTTTTATAATAGGAATACCGTAATCAATTGATATTGTAGAGCGTCCAAGAAAAGGCACGTTAAACCTTACTCCAACACCAGAAGATAGCCTGAACCGATCAAAATTAATATCGCTGGCGCTTTCATCAGCCTTTCCACTATCAGTAAAGATCGCTGCGCGAAACATATCTTTATATATGGGAATCAGGTATTCTGCATTCAATAAAATTAATACGTCTCCACCGATCTGATCATTTGTTTTCTCATCAACCGGAGAGACCCCTCTAAACCTGAACCCACGAATTGAACCGTAACCACCGGCGTAAAATCTTTCAAATATAGGCACATCTTCTCCTGAAGTTGACTCTGCAATGCCAAAACTGCCACCATAAGCGAGTACATGTTTTCCCCACTTGGGAATTTCAAAGAGGGTTTTGAATTTTGTTGCCTGAAATTTATATTTCGCAATATCCACGTCCAAACCTGCAACTTCTATGGATGATTCTCCCTGGTACCCTTTTGTTGGCGCAAAGAAGTTATCAGTCCTGTTGATATTTGCCGACAACGTAACACCGGCTTTCAAATAGCTGCCTTCTGCATCCAGGACATCCTGTGGTACGTCTTCTTCATCGTCATTATCACGTTTTGAAATGTCGAGGACATTAAATTCAGGACTTAATTTTACAAAAAAATCTCTCTGCAGCTCCCTTCCCACAGAAATCCTAGAACCGAGGTCCTTTTGTTCATAATCCCGATACCACCGAAGGTAATTAAACAAACTTACCCCAGCGCTGTAAGGAGAATCGAACACGGATGGATTTGTTAAAGACGCCAGGATTTCTGTCCTCTCAAAACCGGGACTAAACCGTAACGTCAGTATCTCGCCGGCGCCACGGAAGGCGTTACCCTGTAAAAAATCATCCCAGCTTTTTGGTAAATCTGTGACGTCAAAGTTTCTGTCGGTATAGGAAATATCTCCAAACATTCCGACATTTGCTCCAAAGCCTCCACCGAACCGCAACATACCCGTTCGTCCTTCTTTTACGTCCACCACAATATTTTGCTTGTCTGGCGCAGAACCTTGTTCAAAATTAATTCCGGCGGGCATCCCTGACTCCATATCAAAATACCCTGTATTGGAGAGCCGCCGCTGGCTATCGCGGATCTTTTCGGTATCCAATTTTTCGCCGGGATAAAAGGTTAACTGGCGACGGATGACGTTGTCCCGTGTTTTATCATTTCCCGTTACCTTGATCTTTTCAATGTAATGTCGGTTTTTTTCTTCTACCGTAAAAAACACGTTCACCTTCGGCTCCTCAGAACTAAACGTATGCTTTTCTTTGATGGCGGTAGTTATATACCCTTGTTCTCCGTACATTAAACGGAGTTGATAGGTATCCTTCTCTACCGCGTCTAAAAAGAAAGGACCTCCTTCTTGTAATTTTAATTTTTCCTTTAATTCCTCATCGGTAAACAAGGCAGAACCTTCTACGCTCAAGTTTTCGACTGAATATCTTTCTCCCTCTTTTACATGAAGGGTAATATACATTTTCTTATGGTCATCCCCATAGGTTATGTCCCACCCAACATCAACATCCAGCCATCCGTTATTCATGTAAAATTCTTTAACTTTTTCTATGTCGGCTTCAAACTTTTTAGAGTCGAATCTACCCGGAAAGATAAACGCGGGAAACCGCTTTTGCCTGGTTTCCATCTGTTTCAAAAGCTTTCTTCGCTTGAAGCCGGTATTTCCCTCAAACGCTATTTTGGAGATGCGAATCTTAGGACCTTCGTCAATGTTAAATATGACCACTGTTTTCCCATCGATGTCTTTACTCTCGGCGTGCACCCGGATACGGTTGAAACACTTTTTTATGTAAAGGTCCTTTATTTTATCTTCATCCAATTTTAGCAGGTAATGCTTTAAATAATCTCCCTTTTTAATTTCGATTTGCTTTGCCAGTTTCTTGGTCTTAATCTTCTCATTTCCGACAAATTGTATTTCGTCAATAACAGCACGCTCAGTTACAACAAATATGAGTTTTAACCCGTCTCGGAGCTCTTCAAGTTCAACCTCAATGTTATCAAAGAATCCCAGCGACCAGATCGCGTCTACATCCTGACTTACCGTTAATGGATTATAACGATCTCCTTCCTTCACCCGGATGCTGCTCTTTATTGCCGCAGGACTGATTCGTTGCGCCCCTCTGATCTCAATTTTTTTAATAGTTTGCGTTGCCTTTTCCTGAGTTTCAGCGCAAATCATTTCGTTATACCCCACACACAGAATTATAACAAGCACTCCGATCAAACTCGTTGCTTGCAATAAAATCCTGCAAAACTTCATTTGTTACCTACAGAGGCTAAACTCTCAAAACGCATAAACTGTGAAAGAAATGTCAATTTTACTACTCCTGTTGGCCCGTTTCTTTGTTTGGCAATAATAAGTTCTGCAGTATTGTCCTTTTCCACGTCATAATAATTGTCTCTGTGTAGCAGCACAATAACATCCGCATCTTGCTCGATTGACCCCGACTCACGCAAGTCTGACATCCTGGGCTTATGCCCTTCCCTTGTTTCCACAGACCTATTTAGCTGGGATACGGCAATTACCGGTATTGACAATTCTCTTGCAAGCGATTTTAAACCACGGGAAATTATAGAAATTTCTTGCTGGCGATTTTCCGCTCGAGATGATTCCATCAATTGCAGATAATCTACCACGACCAATTGAATATCATATTGTGCCTTTAGCCTGCGCGCCTTTGCACGCACTTCCAATACGGAAAGGCCAGGCGTATCATCGATAAAGATGGGCGCCTCGGAAAGCGACCCCAGCCCATAGGAAAGATTGCTCCACTGGCTATCCTCTAAAAAACCCTTCCTGAGCTTGTGTGCGTCAATTCGCGCGTGCGAGCAAAGCATATTCTGCGCTACCTGCTGAGCCGACATTTCTAAGGAAAACAACACAACAGATTTCTTGTCGATTACCCCTGCATGTTCAAGGATGTTGAGTGCAAGGCTTGTCTTTCCCATGCTCGGTCTGGCTGCAACAATAATAAGCTCCGATGCCTGCAAACCACAGGTAAGGTCGTCTAAATCATAATAACCAGTTGATAATCCTGTTAATCTGTTTTGTCTATCATGAAGATTTTCAATACGACTAAACGTTTCCTTAAGGATTTCGTTTATCTTTGAAGATGCTGCATGAAATTTCTTCTGAGTAATGTCAAAGATCGCCCTCTCTGAACTATCAAGCAGTTGGCCGGTGTCGCAGGACTCCTCAAATGCTTGCTTTTGTATGCCTGCTGCGACCTCGATCAAATTCCTTTTTATCGATTTTTCACGTATGATATTTGCATAAAATTCTACGTTTCCTATCGTGGGAACTGCTTCTTCCAGTTCCATTACATATTCTATACCACCAACTTTTTCCAGCAAGGAGCGCTTTTTCAGCTCTTCCCTCAGGACGACCAGATCAACCATTTGTCCCTTATCATAGACCTCTACGATCGTCTGATATAATTCCTGATGCGCTGTTTTGTAAAAGCTATTCTTATTGAGTATGGGGACAACCAGGCTTATCACCTCGTTATCCAGGAGCATTGCCCCTAAAACACTCATTTCAGCTTCAAGGCTTTGGGGTAATGTACGTTCAAGTATAGACTCAACAACCATCCCATTTCCTCAACAAAAACTAAGTATTTTCTGGTTGGTCCGTATCCTCTTTTACTACCGATACCTTGCACTTCGTCTGTAATTCAAGATTGAGAGCAATCGTAACGTTGAAATCACCGCATATTTTTATTGGGCTATCGAGTTTAACCATCTCGTGACTGACCTGGCATCCTTCTTTTGCTAATGCGTCCGCAATATGAACTGCAGTAACAGAGCCAAAGAGCCTGCCTTCTTCGTTTGTCCTCGCATAAATGGTACAGGACGCGGCAGAAATTTTTTCTAATACCCCCGTTAATTGCTCCCTTTCTTCCTTTAACTGTAATTCCATTCTGCTCTTTTCTTTTTCTATTTGTTTTACATTGGCGGGAGAAACACTGGTAGCCAATCCTTTGGGCAGCAAATAATTTCTTGCATATCCTTCTTTTACTTTTACAATATCGCCAATTCTGCCAAGCTTATCTACATTCTTCTTCAACAACAATTCCATGATTAGTTTCCTCCTTACGTCACATAGGGAAGCAATGCCATAAATCTTGCTCTTTTAATAGATATCTTTACGGAGTGCTGATGCCGGGCGCAGTTTCCGGAACGTTTTCTCGAAAAAAGTTTTCCCTGCGATGTCGTAAGTTTTGGTAAATTTTGCGTGTCTTTGTAATCTACCTCCTCAACTCCCATCCTGCAGAACCGACATTTGCTTGTTTTATTAAACCTTCTTTTTGTCATATCTTTTTACCTTTATAAAAAATTCCACAAAACACGTTAAAATGGTATCTCTTCGTTATTAATATCAAGATGAACATCTTCGGGCATTCCTTCCGCCTGGTTGCCCTCTTTCAAAGATGCGCCTGCTTCTCCCGCCGGACGCTTAGCCGTTCCGCCTATAAATTGGAAATTATCGGCAACAACACGAAGAGTACTTCGCTTTTGCCCATCCTTGGTTTCCCATTGATTAAATTGCAAACGTCCTTCGATGAAAATCGGAGTGCCTTTACTGAAATATTCCCCTATAACCTCAGCCCGGCGTCCGAAAATATTAATGTCAACATAACACACTTCCTTTTTCTGTTCGCCAGTTTTCGCGGTCCACGCCTGGTTGATTGCAATTCCAAAACTTGCGATCGCTAGCCCCGCCGACGTATATCTCAGTTCCGGGTCACGAGTGAGATTCCCCATAAGAAATACTTTATTCAGATTTGCCATACTCTCCTCCTTTTGAAAAAGTTTATCGAAACAAAGTCTTTTTCAATATTTTATAAACTTTTCGCTTTTCTTTGTAAACTCAAAAGTACGGCATACGTCTTTGAAGTTCTATACGGTATCTGCAGTCTTACGGGAGAGATCAGCTTCTTCAGGCAAGTCTTTCTCCGCTGACTCGGGTATCTTATCGATAGTCTTTTCCGCCACTCCTTCCGCCGGAACTGTTTGGGATAATTCCTCAATCTTATCGTCTTTTACAATCAAAGAACGAATGATATAATCCGAAAGCTGAAAATCCCTTTTAATTGTTGGAATAGTTGAATATTTGGCGTTAAAATGAATCAACAGATAGGTGCCTCGCTTATGTCCTTTAATCTTATATGCCAATTTTTTTTCGCCCCATTTTTCTGTTTTCAGGATTTCTGCCCCGTTCTTTTGCAAGATATCATGGATATGCTTAACCACAGCATCCCACTCCAGGCTGGCATGTGCATTATCGAGTAAAAACAACCCTTCATACATCCTCAAATTCTTTTCCTCCTACGCTTAAAGTTTTCTTTAAATACACAATCTTTTATCCCTTTGTGAATAGCCTGCCGAACTGATTAATTAAATTTGTTCATGCATGCCTCAATCCCTTCAAAGATCCACGTTTTCAAAACCTGACACGCTTTTTCAACGGATTCCTGCGCCTCGGATTCCTCATCTCCGGAAAACGGGGAAAGAACATAGTTGCTTGCTTCTCTCGTCAGAGGACGACCTATCCCAATTTTTAGCCGGGGAAACTCTGTGGTCCCAAGGGAATTCGCAATTGATTCCAGACCACGATGCCCGCCACAACCGCCATTCCGTCTGAGCCGTATTTTTCCGAGAGGCAAATCAAGGTCATCACACACAATCATGAGTTCTTGCAGCGCGCACTTATAAAAAGCTACGGCTTCTTTTACTGCAACACCGCTCACATTCATAAACGTCTGTGGTTTTATGAGAACAACTTCTTCTGCTTCTACGGTCTTCTTGCCAAAGAAAGACTGAAATTTTTTCTGACTACATTCTGTTTCAAGGTGCCATGCAAGCCGGTCAATTACCATAAAACCAAAATTATGCCGTGTCTTCAAATACTTTTCTCCGGGGTTACCCAGGCCAACAAGAATCTTCATGTAACCCTACCATGTCAGGCCTTTTTCTCGGCCTCTGCAGTTTCTTCTCCTTCTTTTGGTTTCTTGGCTATAACTTCCGGTTCGGCAAGGAGTTCTTCTTCAGTTACGGTCTTTTTCTCCACAATCTGATGTACAGATACCACCACGGCTTCCGTATCGGGGAGATATTGGATGCCTTCCAATGCAGGTAATTCTTTGACGTGTATCGCCTTACCCAGGGCTAATTCCGATACATCAACCTTTATCATTTCCGGTATAGAAGTTGGGAGGCATTCTATTTCTATATCCTTCATAACATGGGTCAGTATACCGCCCTCTTTTACCCCGATGGACTCGCCGGCTAACCCTATCGGCACTCTCAGCTTTACCATTTCATCCAAATCAATACGTGAGAAATCCACATGAAGCACACGATCCGAGACGTGGTCGTATTGAATCTCCTTTATAAGCGCAGATTCTTTCTGATGATCATAGGTTAGGTAGAGCGTCCTTGTTCCGGTATGCAAGATACGCGTAAATTCGTCTTCCTTCATGCATAGCATAACATTGTCCTGTTTATGGCCATACAATATCGCCGGGATTTTTCCCGTCATTCTTAGTTTTGTAATTGCCCTGCTTCCCTTGGTCGTCCTTTTTTCTGTCTTTAATTCCAGGATTTTCATCTCTCTTACTCCCAAAAATATAAAATTATTGAACAAAGAGCGAACTCACCGACTCATGGCGGTGAATCCTCGATATTGCATCTCCCAAAAGTCCGGATATGGACAATACTTTTATTTTACTGTCTAATCCCTTTGCTTTTTCACTCAGCGGTATTGTATCCGTGACTACAATTTCCTTAATCGGCGCAGCGGACAATTTTTCCACCGCGGCGCCACAAAACACGGGGTGGGTAGCTCCAACATAAATATCCTTTGCCCCTCGTTCTTTGAGCACATTGGCAGCCTGGGCGATTGACCCGCCGGTAGCGATTAAATCATCAACCATGACCACGTTTTTATTCGCTACATCTCCTATTACAAACCCAATCTCTGTCTCTTCCGGTCCTATCCTTCGCTTATCAACAATCGCCATCTTTATTCCCAATTTTTTTGAATAATTTCTGGCTAATTTTATACCGCCGACATCGGGTGTTACCACCACCAAATCTCCGGTGTTCAACTGTTCGAAATATTTTGATAGTACCGGAAAGGCAAGTAAGTGGTCTACCGGAATATCGAAAAATCCCTGGATTTGCGCTGCATGCAAATCGACGGTAAGCGCACGGTCCGCACCTGCTTCCGTAATAAGGTTCGCAACCAATTTTGCTGTAATAGGCACGCGCCCTTCGTCTTTTCTATCCTTCCGTGCATATCCATAGTAAGGTAACACCGCCGTGATGCGCGCAGCCGATGCCCTTTTTAAACAATCGATAAATACCAGCAACTCCGTTAAATTCTCATTGACAGGCGGACAGGTAGGTTGTATTAAAAACACATCAGCCCCACGGACATCCTCATTCACTTTCAGATCAATTTCGCCGTCAGGAAAACGGCCCACATAAGCATTTCCCAGACGTATCGATAGATGTTCACAAATTTTCATTGCCAGAGAAGGATTCGCATTCCCTGTAAAAATCTTTAAGTGGTTTATTTCTTCCAGCCTTCTTTTTTTATCCATCACGTTCCTCTATCTCTCACAAAAAAAAAGACATCTCTTTTCTCCGGCATATTTTTGACATCTGTCTTGTCGTTGACCTGTGTGTCAGATTCAAAATACGCAAAATCCGCAAATCCGATACACCGCTGTTGACTCATACCCACATTGTTAGCAATATAGACAAAGAAAGATATGCAATTTCCCTTTTCAATCTGAACATGCTTTTCAATAAAAGCGCTTTACGGTGCAGAAATTCGTTCTTTCCTATAAAATACAATGGCTACCCGGGGAGGACTCGAACCTCCAATGAGAGAACCAAAATCTCTAGTGTTACCATTACACCACCGGGTAGCATTCATTTCAGGATTTCTTAAGTGTGCAAGGCCCGATCATGACACCTGTTATTCAGCTACAAGAACAGCCCCTTTATCCGCAGAGGTTACACATTTCGCATATCTGGCCAATAAGCCCTGCACGATTTTCGGCTTGGGCGGTATCCAACGCTCTTTGCGCTTTGCAAGCACCTCTGTTGTAACGTGTAGATCCAATTTTCTCTTAGGAATGTCGATGCTTATCTCATCTCCGTTCTCAACCAATGCAATAGGACCTCCGACCATTGCTTCCGGACACACGTGTCCAATGCAAGGCCCCTGAGTGCCCCCGGAAAATCGCCCGTCAGTAACCAATGCAACAGATTCCCCCAGACCCATGCCAACAAGCGCAGCGGTAGGTGATAACATTTCCCTCATTCCCGGCCCTCCACGCGGCCCTTCGTATCGTATTACCACAACCATACCTTTAGTTATCTGAGAATTCATTATCGCTGCCATTGCGGTTTCTTCGCTGTCAAAAACCTTTGCAACACCCTTAAATTGCATCATTGCGCTCGACACGGCGCTCTGTTTAATTACGGCGCCATCAGGCGACAAAGTTCCATATAAAACTGCAATTCCTCCCTCTTTATGATAGGCATTTTCCTTTGCCCTGATAACATCTTCGTCGTGAATTTCTGCTGCCTTTGCAATCTGTTGTGTACTCAGGCCGCTCACCGTAGCGCAGTCATGCAAGTCGTTGCACAACCGTTTCATAACCGCCGGAATCCCGCCCGCATAGTATAAGTCCTCCAGTAAATATTCACCTCCGGGTTGCATGCTGGTGATATGCGGAGTTCTCGCACTTATCGAATCGCACAACTGCAAATCGACTTTCACGCCAGCCTCATTAGCAATGGCGGGAATATGTAAGCAGGAATTTGTTGAACCCCCAAGCGCCATATCAACCATAATGGCGTTTTCAAATGCTTCCCTGGTCATAATTTTTCGAGCGGTAATGCCCTTTCTCACCAATTCCACCACTTGTTGTCCACTTTTATACGCAAGCCGTTCCTTTTCTGAAGAGATAGCCAATGATGCGGCACATCGAGGCAAGGACATGCCTATTGCCTCAGCAACACAAGCCATCGTATTGGCAGTATAAAGCCCTTGACACGAACCTGGTCCGGGACAAGCCTCCATTTCAAGGCATGAGAGTTCTTCGTCATTGATTTCCCCTTTTCGCCTTCTTCCCACGGCCTCAAAGGTGTCTTTCACTAAAGAAAGCTTCTGCTTCCCGGAACGTCCGGAGACCATCGGGCCTGCCGTCAGAACAATCCCTGGAATATCCAGTCTGGCAGCGCCCATCAACATCCCCGGCGTAATCTTATCGCAGTTCGTCAGCATGACAAGTCCGTCCAAACAGTGGGCGCTTACGACACACTCAATGATATCAGCAATAAGGTCTCTTGATGCAAGTGAATACCGCATACCTGCATGTCCCATTGCTATTCCATCACAAATGCCTGGTACGCCAAAAATAAAACTGACGCCGCCTCCTGCGTGAATTCCTTTTTCAATTGCTCTTTCAAGCGAGCGCATATGCACATGTCCAGGAATCAGATCGGTAAAACTGCTGGCAATGCCAATAAAAGGCTTGCCTAAATCTTCCCTGTTTAAGCCCGTGGCATACAAAAGCGCCCGGGCCGGCACACGTTCAAGCCCTTTGGTGATTTTATCACTTCGCAAACGTGTTTTTCCTTTCGAATGTAAAACTAAAACCCTAGAACACAAATGTCAGACACTATAGGCTACATTCCCAATTTTTTGTAAATCGGGTCAACCGGGTAGGGTGGGCATCGCCCACCAATATCACTCGCGCACCTTACCTATTTTTGGTGGGCGATGCCCACCCTACTACTGCGATGACAAGGCACGCCTTGCCGCTACAATTTTATAAGAGGTACTCAGCCATGCCGTTCATTCATTTTTTGCAAAAAAATGGGAATACACCCGACACTATACCATAAAGCCTTTCTATTATAGCGAAAAGCGTCTTAATGTCAATTCAAAACTCAGCCATCCATCTGTAGATTTCACTTGACTTTAAAACAAGATTTATGTTTATTTCTACGTTATTCGTCTATTCTTAGATCTGTCTTGTTCCCCTAAAAGGGACGACGTAAATACCTGCCCATAGATCTTTGAATGGTAGTATTGATACTGATTAAATGATATTTTTTTAAATATGGAAAGCACGTTATGAAAACAGTATATTTTTTAGTGATGCTTTGTATTGCCGTATCAAACCCTTTGGCGCTGTTTGGTCAAACAGAATCCAAAGATGTATGGGAACCCCAAGTCGCCGGTCGTTTTTATCCGGGCAACGAAATTGCCTTGAAAGATCAAATAAACACCCTTTTAAAAAATGTATCCAAACAAACATTGAAAGGAAGACCTGTTGCCCTTATTTCACCCCATGCGGGTTATCAGTACTCTGGCCAGGTAGCCGCTTACGGATACAATGCAATTAAAGACTGCGATTTTAACAGGGTTATCATTCTTGCGTTTAAACATTTTATGGCCAAACGATTTCGTGGCGCCTCCATTTTAACGGTGAAAAATTTCAAAACACCGTTAGGTCTTATTCCTGTTGACTTGGATGCATGCAATCAATTACTTAATTACCCTGCGAGCTCATCACAAAAACCTGCACAAAAATCTCTGAAACTTTTTGGAACATTTGAAGATGCGTATCAAGAGGAGCACTCATTGGAAACCCAGCTCCCTTTCCTACAAATGACCCTTGGGTCATTTAAAGTAATTCCAATCATGGTGGGCATTTTAATTGAAGATGACTTTGAGAAAGTTGCAAATGCTATCAGACCATTAATGGATGATAAAACGATTGTCGTAGTAAGTTCCGATTTTACCCATTATGGTGAAGGATACGGTTACGTTCCCTTCAAAAAAGATATCGAAAAAAATATTCACAAATTAGATTATGGTGCATTTGATAAAATCCTCTCTAAGGATTTTGACGGTATAAGAAATTATAGAAGAGAGACGGGGATAAACGCTTGCGGTATGATGCCGATCCAACTGCTCCTGAAATTATTGCCGGACAACGTATCAGGCGAGATACTCAAGTATGATACGTCCGGGCACCAAACCAATAATTTTTCTTACTCTGTGAGCTATGCCTCTATCATATTTACCAAACCTGGCGAAACCAAATCAGGTTTTCTTTTACCAAAAAAGGAACCAACCGATCTGTTTGTGTTAACCAGCGAAGAAAAAGCACTTCTCCTGACTTTAGCCAGGAACACCCTGGAAATCTATACGAAAACCGGTAATCCCCCAAAACTGGACCAGGCAAACAATCAGTTAACCCTGAAATTAAAAGAGAAATACGGTGTTTTTGTCACTTTAAAGAAACATGGCGAACTTCGCGGATGTATTGGGCACATACTACCCAAGGAGCCCCTCTTTCAGGGGGTGATTGAAAACACCATCAATTCTTCTTCTCGCGACGGGAGATTCAATCCGGTAGACACAAAAGAAGTTTCCGATATTACCATAGAAATATCCGTTCTGAGCATACCAAAAAGAATACCAGGATCAGATAATTTTATGGTGGGCAAAGAAGGAATCCTTATAAGAAAGGGACCTTACAGCGCGGTGTTTCTTCCACAGGTAGCAGTAGAGCAGGGGTGGGACAGAGCAGAAACCTTATGCCACCTCTGCCAGAAAGCTGGACTATCGCGCGATGCATGGAAAGAAGATGATATGGAATTTTATGTTTTTACTGCGGACGTGTTTCACGAAGGCGTGAAATCCTGAATTCGATTTCTTATAACACCCTCTTTTTCCCCTTTTATGTAACCATAAAAAAATACTCCCTTGGATGAACAGGCGAAAAGCATTCTTTTGGATATTGCACGAACAAGCATTAAGGCTGCGATAAAACAGGAACCGAAGCCTCCCGTATCCTATAATCATCCTGACCTGCAGGGGAAACTCGGGGTTTTTGTTACGTTGAAGACACACGGGCAACTTCGGGGATGTCTTGGTCATTTTCTATCCGATATGCCACTCTATCAAGCGGTCTCTGAAATCGCAGCCTCATCGGCGACGGATGATCCCCGGTTTGAGAACAATCGCATCACGCTTTCAGAATTCAATGAGCTGGAGATCGAGATCTCCGTACTGTCTCCCTTAATACGCATCTCAAACCCGCTTGATTTTGAACTCGGGAAACACGGCATATATATAAAAAAAGGCTTTTGTACAGGATGTTTTCTGCCTCAGGTGGCAACAGAAACTGGTTGGAGTAAAGAAGAATTTCTTTCTTATTGCTGCTCTCACAAGGCCGGATTGCCGGCTAACGCCTGGAGACAAAAAGATATAGAAATTTATATCTTCACAACGGAGATAATTGAAGAGAAAAAGTAATGGTATGCCTTTTTGTGGGTTCGAACAAAACGTAAAGGAGCAGTCAAAGGAGAGACGTATTGTTTATGATCACCTGGAGAATCACGGGCCTCTTTTTTCAAACATACGTCCTACATAAAAAACTATACCACCAAGAAATAATAAAAGGACTTCTGTCTTCATGGAATCCTTTGCAATGCCAAAGTACAGGGCATTCAATGCCAAAATAATTCCAAAGAGCTGTAAAATCTTAGCAAAACTCATTTCGCGATCCCTCTCTAAAAGCATTCCTTGTGTCTTCCTGCTGTTGCTGCATCTTTTCAGCAATTTCTATTGCCTTTAACAACCCCTTCGCCTTATTCTCAGTTTCTTCATATTCCCGTTCCGGAATTGAATCAGCCACGATTCCGGCACCGGCTTGAATGTACGCGTCATTTCCCTTCAGCAAAATAGTTCGAATCGTAATACACGTATTCATATTACCAAAAAAATCAAAATATCCTACCGCCCCGCCGTAAGGGCCCCGCTTCGTAGGCTCAATCTCGTCAATAATCTGCATCGCCCTTATTTTCGGCGCACCGGATAACGTGCCTGCCGGAAGACATGCCTTCAGCGAATCAAACGCATTTTTACCATCTTCCAGTTCGCCGCAGACGCTGGAGGTAATATGCATAACATGAGAATATTTTTCGATTACCATTTTTTCATCAATATGCACACTTCCATAACGTGACACCCTTCCCAAATCATTTCTTCCCAAATCCAAAAGCATAATGTGCTCTGCGCGCTCTTTCGGATCGGCAATCAAATCCTGAGCAAAATGCGTGTCCTCTGCATCATCTTTTCCCCTTCTCCGTGTACCAGCAATTGGCCTAACAACAATCTTCTTTCCTTCGACCTTCACCATAACTTCAGGAGATGACCCTACCAGCTTCACACGGTCCATCTTAAGGTAAAACATATAAGGTGATGGATTGATCACGCGCAGGACACGATAAATACTAAATGGGTCGGCATCGGTCTGTGTCTTAAATCGCTGAGAAATCACCACCTGAAAAACATCACCCGCACGGATGTATTCCTTGCATTGGTCCACTGCTTTAAGAAAATCAGCTCTTGCAAAGTTTGAGGAAAACGAAATATTCGTTTCCTTTTCCGTCATGATATCCTCGCTTAAAGACATGACGGGGGTTCGTAATTTTTCAATAATGCGATCAATTTTATTAACTGCCTCATGGTATATATTTTCCAAATGATCTCCATCAATCATTGCAGTACAAACAACCTTGATGGTTTTCGTTATATGATCAAATATGACCATGGTGTCATAGAACATAACCTGGATGTCGGGAAGCGACAAATCGTCTCTGGGTATATTAGGCAATGACTCATAATGGCGTATCGTATCATATCCGATATATCCTACACCACAGCAGAAAAACTGAGGCAAGTCATCTACCTGCACGGGAGTAAAAGACTTTACTTCAGCACGCAAAACATCTAAAGGGTCCTGTGCATGCGCGATTTCCTTTCCCTTCCCCCTGCGTTTGATTTCTATGCGATTGCCAAAGGCAGTAAATTCAATGAACGGATCAACACTCAGAAGTGAATATCGGGAAATCTTTTCACCGCCAGCTGCACTTTCAAGTAAAAATGCATTTCCGGTATCAGATATCTTTTGAAACGCCGATACTGGGGTAAGGGTGTCGGCAAAGAGTTGACGATAAACAGGCACGAGATTGCCTTGCGTTGCTAACTGTTTAAATCGTACAAATTCTGGATAATGTCGTTTCATCATGAAATAGTATTGCAAAAACACGGACAAGTATAGCTTGTCCGTGCCACCCCGTTAGATTATGGCGATTCTGTATCAGGTTTATAAATCACAAATTGTGAGCCGCTTGAGTAAAACGCAATGACGTCAAAATATGAACGTATGAAAAAAAATGGGTGTTGCACAAGCAACACCCATTTAATTGTACACAAAAATCGTTATCAACCACCAATCCTAAACAAAAGGACAGGCGATCTTTTCAAACTTAAAAGGTAACGGTCGTTTGCAAGTAGACCCAGTTTGTGTCAGTATCTTGATCAAAGTTATTCTCTATCCAGTCCCCAGCTGCAAACCATGAATAACCACCGAGAATACCCACATTCTTATACAACTGGTAACTAACCGTCAAGTCAACTTCCTGTGCTAGCTCGTTGTCATCGTCATCATACCCACCGGCGGGACGTACGCCTGAGGCCAAGAAGCCATTCGCCAGATACCAACCATCCTCTTCCTCGGCCAACAGAAAATAATGATAATCAACCTGTACTGTCAGCTTACTGGTTGGCGTAACCTTGATATTGCCTCTGAAGTCATGCATATTCTGCCACGACAAGAGATCTGCAAATCCATAGATACCATTCATGTGATTTGTCGGGTACAGGTTATCAAAGGTGTCATGATCGTTGTCTGTTGGATCATCATCACCAGAAGCATGTGCATATTCAAAACCAAAACGTGGCTTCCAATTCATATCTTTAAACGTATAGCCACCTTTTGCAGCAAGGGCATATGCTTTGTGCGTTTGATCACCAAAATCTCCAAACTGGCCATGGGCTTCCAAGGTATAGTCGATAGCATCGAGGTTTGGTATCTTACCATCTAGTCTGAAACCAAAGTCATGCACCTCTAAAGAGTCGCCTGCGGGGGCTCCGTTTATTATGTTGTTAAGATTAGCAACATTATCCTCATCGTTCCTTGAAAGATACATGAGTTCTAACAATGCACCAGGTACGAGCTTTTTAAACGCAAACTGGGCAGCATACAGATTTTCGTCGCTGTTATCACTTCCGTCGTTTGTAGTAAAGCCATCCTCATCAACCCTTGCGGCGATAGCTTCTATGTGGATTTCATCTGTGTCCCACATAAACCGACCACCATCAAAGGTACGGCCTACGTTTGACCATACAAAGTTACCCAGAACCCGGTGGTCACCCCAGATAATTTCCTGACGACCTACTCTCACGGTCAATGGTAAATCAAAAAGTTTCCTTAGATCAAAATATCCCTGATGAAGATCGGTTATGCTATTTTCATCATAACCATTGGCAAATCCAACCGTTGTTCCTTCAGCACCAAACGTCCTTGCATCCTGGAGCTGGATAAACATCCTCAAATGCTCATTTACGTCTGCATCAGCCCAGATCCTTGTTTGGTTTAATACATAGTCGTCATCAGATGATTCACCACGTCCCACAACTCCAGCTGTTGCACCCCCAGCACCACCGTTTAAAGTGGCGTTGCTGGTTGGTACTTGATAGTAGCCATTGGCGTATTCTGCGCGGGTTCTGATCTGACCACCCAACTTTACCTTCTTGGCAAATTCAGAATACACATTGCCAGCAATATCTTCTGCTTTAAGCGTTGGCTCAGCATTGGCAGCAGTCCTCATCTCTTCCTTCAACGTGCTCACTTCATTTCTTAACGCCTCTACTTCTTTATTCGTGTCAGAAGATGACGCAACCACTTCTTTTTCCTGCTTCACGGATTCAATCTGGTCCGTTAAGGCTGAAACCGATGCCCTTAAGGCATTCAACTCTTTCTCCATTTCTTCCAGCGACTTAGCGCTTGCCCCATAAGACTGGCTACCAGCCGCAGCGCAGAAGACGGCAGCAACAAAACCACCTAGACAGGTCTTCCACAATCTATTTTTCATTACATATACCTCCCTGAACAAAGGACAATTGGACCCCAACTTAAGACCAAAAACAACAAATCACCAATACAATTAATTTAAAGAATCTAAAGCAAACAGCCTCCTTTCTCCTCCTCTAAATTCTCGTAATTTTCCATCATTATTAACAAAATACCAGCAATCTTCAAAAAGATTTTAGCACGATATATTAACAAAAACACCGAAACATGTCAACTGAATATTTTTTTATATGGCAACCTAATTAAATTTTAATTTGCTTCTTCGCTCAGTTCAGAATGACATTTTCACATTGTTGTGCCATTCTGAGGGATTGAAACGACTGAAGAATCCCAACTTTGAAATTTCGTAATAGTTTAGTTTTTGAAAGAATACCGTGAAAAGCTCCGTTAGGAGCGATTGTTTACAGACAAACCATTATGCCACAAACAAGCTCCATCGGAGCGGCATGTTGCTCTCTGTTTCATATGCCGCTCCGATGGAGCTAAGGTTTTATATATCACATTTTTCTATAAACATTTCACCCCTACGGGGCTATTTTTCAAAAAACTAAAGTGTTACGAAAAAAGATGTCTTGCCGCTCAAAGCTGTTGAAATAGTTCAAACCGTTTTGTTCCTGACTCTCCACATAATTAAGGGATTCCGGGTAATTCTCAAGAAGATACGGAATATCTATTTCCCTTTTGCGCTCTTTTTTTTATACAGCGAGAAATAGCCATCTGCCTCTTTCCCCATGCCTTTGGCCTTGTAGGCAACGCCAAGATCGTTGTAAATTTCCACTTTATTTGGATCAGACATTACCGCCGTCTGAAAGGCGTTAATTGCATCGTCGTATTGCTTTTTCTCCATATAATTCTTTCCCAACCGATATTGGGCATCTGCGTTACTGACATTCATTTCAACCACTTTGTTGTAATACTCGATAGCTTTATCTATATTTCCATCCTTATCATAGAACAGCGCTATATTATAGAGGGCGCTTTCATGGCGTGGGTCAATTTCCAGCGCCCTATTATATTCAGCCAGGGCTTCCTTATCCATGCCTTTCATTGAATACACAATGCCTAAGTTCGAATGGGCAATTGCAAGGCCCGGGTCGAATTCTATACGCTTCTTTAATATCTGAATTGCATCATCATACTTACCGACTTTTGTATAAGCAATACCCAGGAGAGAATACGCAGACCGATACTCGGGATTCAGTTGAATAGTTTTACGAAATTCCGCAATAGCATTATCAAAGTCGCCTTTATCAAAATACGCCGAACCAAGATTGTAATGGGCATCGACATCTTTGGGTTTTTGTTCAATAGCCTTTCGAAAGGCCTCTATGGCATTGTCGTACATGCCTTTTTGTGTATATGCAACACCAAGTTTATTATATACATCGGGGAAACTGGGATTTTTGGCAAGCGTCTTCTTATACATTTCAATCGCTTCATCAAAAAGTCCGTATTGCGCATAACTCAATCCTTGTTTATACAGTTCATTAGCGACATTAATACGATCTAATCGTTGCTCGCCCTGAGTTTTACCTTTACTTTCAACGGCAGCCGTCCCCTCTTTTGAAAAACAACAATCTGGAATCAATAAGGTTATCATGGAAAGACTACCTACCATTGTACCTGCTAATTTTTTCTTATTCACTACCCTTTCTCCCATAATTTGACCTGGAAATAACCTGTGAGCATAGAGTGTATCAAATATTTCCTTCTCTGGCTTTAAAAAAAATTATTTTAACGCTTATCAGTCTATTGATTCGCCTTATTTATCCATGAGAAAACCATTTTTCCAAGGAATGATAATAGGAGTATTGCGCTGAGCAAGACAACGTCCGTAGGGCCTGTGGGGAGGTCATAACAATAAGAAATGTAAAAGCCAAGGAAGGAAGCGACAACACCAATGATTGAAGAAACAATACAAAAAGGAAGTATCCCGCGCGTGATCATTCTGGCGGTAATTGCTGGTATCAGCAGAAAGCCAAAGATGACCAGCGGACCAACAGTCATCACACCAAATGAGATGACAACACCAATAATAAGATAGAGCAGCACATCCCAGAGTATTACCTTTTTGCCAATCGTGGTAGCCATATCTGCATCATAGGACACCACGACAAAGCTGCGGTGAAACCCGACTAAACAGATGAAAATGGTGCCATAAATAGCAAGCATCAGCCACAGATAGATATCCGGGACGGATACAATCTCTCCTTTGAGCAGGGAAAGCACCTCCGTTTGTCCGTGAGGATTCCATGAAACAAATAATATGGAAGCAGCCCCCGCAATTGAATAGGTAAACCCAATGCGATTTTCGGTAAAACCCTTTCTTCTCCGCTCAAGAATAGCCAAAATAAATATGGCGACGAGTGTGAAAAACACAGAACCTGTCAACGCCATAAACTTTTCAGATTCCATATGGGGAAGAAAATGGAATCCTACCGTGTGCAATAAAAATGCAAAGGTAATTCCGGCGTTTGATACCTGAGGCAAGGCTATGCCCAAAAGTACCATACGGCGTAATACGAAAAATATCCCTACCTGCGGACACACAAACCCAACAATCAATCCGGCATAGAGAGAGTTTTTCAAAAGAAAATGCGGACTTAGTATTTCCAGGAGTTGTTCCATAGTTTAATGGTATCGCAAATGAGCCATGGGGAAACGAGTTTTATTAGGTTTTCCATGCACGACCCCGGTCAATGCCACAAAGTTCCCTGGAATGACGCTTCTTCAGCTATCAGTGGCGCAAGGATATCAAGTGAACTACCGATCATCATCTTATTGTTATTAATCCAAATTAATTTGTCTATCCACTTGGGAATACTATGAATTTGATGAGTAACCATGACGATCGTCAATTCATGCTTTTTGTGCAACAGTGTAATAAGCTCCATAATCATCCTCTGCGCAAGAATATCGACACCGGTGACAGGCTCGTCCAGCACGAGAATATCCGGTTGTGTAGCCAGTGCACGTGCTATGAGTATGCGTTGCCTCTGGCCTCCCGACAATTCAGAAAACAGTTGTTTTCTCGCCTCCAGCATTCCTACATCCTTTAAGCACTGTTCTATCCAGATACGATTGGCGCTGGTAGTAGGACAGAATGGTTTTGACTGTCCGAATGTACCCATGAAAACCACCTCTTCCGCCGTAAATGGATATATTTCATCCAATGTCTGTCGCTGGGGAACATAACCAAATCTTGGATAACTATCCCCTCCATAAATAATAGTTCCCTGGATCGGTGGAATAATCCGCAGGATAGTTTTGAACAAGGTGGTTTTACCACAGCCATTTGGTCCAAATAAAACGGTAAATTCCCCTACTTTTAGGGAAAAATTAATATCGGTAAGGAGAAGACGTCGTCTATAACCTATCGTTACATCCTTCAAAGTAATACAATCGTTTGTAATCATGGCTGTTTACTCACTCCAGGGCTCGCAACGTACGCCAAGCAAAGACATTTTAAGATTTAGCGTTCAATGCCGATATTATCTGATTAATAATATAATCAAAAAAAGACAGATAGTCACCTGTTTCTTTTAGCCCTCCCACCATTATTGGCAAGATAACAACCTTTGCCCCTGTTTGATCTGCAACAAATTCGGGTATTTTACGTTCCCGGAACTGCTCAATCACAATAAGTTTCACCCCTTCATTTTTCATCATGGGGATAATCTGATTAATGTGGGCTGGGGAGGGAGGAATTCCCGGTTTTGGCTCAAGCGTTTCCATCACATTGAGATTGAATCGTTTTGCAAAATACGGAAATGTTTTATGATAGGTAACTATTTTTGTGTCACGAAATGGCTCAGTCATTTTTTGCCATTCTGAAAATTTTTGATCTAGTCTTGTAACGAAATCCTTTAAATTGATTTTATAATAGTCACCATTTTTCTCATCCATTTGACATAAGCGATTACAAATTTGCGTTGCAACAATTTTCCCATTCAACGGATCCAGCATGAAATGGGGATTTCCAAGGGGATGGACGTCCCCCCTGGCACGGTCAAGTGAAGCAGGCAATTCTAAGACAGGAACTCCCGCTGAGGCAACTAAATATCCAGGATTACCAGGAAGTATTTTTTGGTTTCTTGCACCAGTGACTAAATTTGGTAACCATCCAATTTCCAGTTGCAATCCTCCGTCGACAAGCATATCCGCTTTATTGAGTTTAACAATAAAACTCGGTTTCGCATCCACAAAATGAGGGTCTTCCGTAGGTTTTGCAATACTGGTCACCTCAACTTTATTCTTTCCAATTTCCCTGACGATGGAACCTAGATCAGGAGTCGTTGCAACGATGTTTAATTTTGCATGGGCAACAGATGCCCAGCTTATTGCAAATAAAATACAAAGGCTTAGTACTTGATAGGTTATTTTCATAATCATATTCCTCTTACCGTTATGGTTAGCAGTTTTTAAAATTTATGCGCCCCGTGCGAACCCAGTAAAAATTCAACCTGGAGAAATACGGAATGTTCTGTCCAATCATTTCCGAGGATATCATCGTAATTATATTGTAACCGAATTTTTGAAAATTCCGATGGATAAAATGTGAGATTTGGAGAGAGTCGCCAGCGTTCAAATCCAAGAGGATCCACTGCTTCCTCTTCTCCATCCACATAGTCCCCGCGCAATCCGGCTACCCACCTTTTTTTAAATCCCCAGGCAATTTGTGAATACGTACCCCAATTATACATTATTTCGTCTGATAAACCGGCATTTACATCCTCACCCGCTTCAAAACGTCTGCCCATGACCTCTGTCTGCCAGGTTACAAAGGGGAATCCTCCTGCGGCATATTTAGATTTCCACTTCCAGAACATATCAAGGCCGTAAATCAGGGTATCTTTATCCCTTCCTGTAGAATTTGGTCCGAAGGCAGCGGAGGCACCTAATAAAACGGTCGTCTCATCCGTCACATCAAAAGAAGTTGTAATACGTGGAGTATAGAGCATGTCTTCCATCGCACGTACGCGTGTTTCTGTGGCCTCACGCCCAAAGAGAGCATCTTCATTTCTGAAGCTATATGCGGTCTCTCCCTGGCTATCCTGTATGGTAAAAAAAATTTCTGTATAGGCGCTCGTGGGGGCAAGCCATGAAAGCCGCACGCCAGGATTCCTTAGCCCATCAGGACCTAAAAATCGGCCATTGACTAACGGCTGATCTGCGAAGTCCCAGGCATGAGGATGAAATGGGTTTAGTCTCCCAAATTCGGTAAAGAAGGTTCCTGCTTTCACTTGTAAATTCAAAGGCAATGACATTGACGTCAAGAATGCCTCCTCTACTTCAAGAAACGAATCTCCTTCATTATCGATTTGAAAGATAATATTTGCCTGACCTTTAAAATAAGGGTCTATTGCTCCTTCCAGAGTCGTTTCTAAATTTTGTACGGTAAATCCCCGCTGATTGGGATCGTGCCCGCCTGCCTCAAGGGTTTCTAAGTCTTCCGCAGTGGAACCTGCTGCGGCAAACAGCCCGTCAAATGAAATATTCATATAACCCTTTCCCGTGCTCAAGGCAAGAGGTTGTGCAGGCGACCATTTTTCAGCTTCGGAGTTTGCTGGTTGAGGAGAAGATGCAATTTTTTGTTGCACCTCATTAAGGCGGGAATCATCGGTCTCTTCTATTTTTTTTAATTTGGAATCATAATCCGTCTCCGCATTTTTGAAGTTGGTCTCCATTTCTTGAAGTTTACCCACAACCGCTTCATAATTCTCTCTTCTCACAGGCACCTCTTCAGTTCCTGTACCGGGAACATCGGCAGCAATTATCGGCTGAAGTGTTTTCTCTTTCAGTTGCGTTCTTTCTTTCTCAAGAACAGCAATCTTTTCTTGCATCTCGTTTAACCGCACTTCGTAATCCTGCTTCATGTTCTCAAGAAGGGCTTTCATGCCCTGAAGCTGTTCAACGATCTCGTCAAATTCGTCCTTTCTAATACGGATTTCCTCTGTAACTTCAGGACTTTCTTCTAGTTCTTCTGTAAAATTCATCTGTTGGGAATCTTTACCGTTTGTAGAAATCGTTTCGCTGTAAGCATACGATCCAATACTTATGATAAACAAATAAAATATAAGTAAATAGAATATTCTTCTCATAACTACTCTCCGGAAGAAAACATTTTAAAGTAAACGTAACAATTTAGTTTTTTGAAAAATTCCAATAATGGCGATGTTTGCCGCGC
>CAZBCT010000017.1:0-41077 GCA_964490485.1 uncultured Candidatus Brocadia sp.
ACAATGCTATCATACTATATTAATTACACTTATGTGTTTTTGCCGGGGTGAACATTCGATGTAAGATATCAAGAACCGCTTGCTGTTCCTGCTCTGACAATGCCAGTGGAGGCGCTGAAGACGCCCTTTTACCAGAAAGGCCTTTTTTGCACCTTTGGTAGTAATAATAACTCGCCCTTGGGATACCCAGCGCCTTGCAGGCCTTTTTAATCCGCACATGGTGAACAAGAGATTCAGCAGCATGCATCATATCTTCCCCCCTGTTTGGTCGGGTGGTATCTGAAGTATTTCCGAGAGTTTTTTTGGACGTCAATAATGGTTTCTGCCTGCTTGAGTTTCTCTTTAAGCCGATTGTTTTCTTTTTCCAGTTCAGCAATACGATGATCTGAGGGGTTGATGTTTTTCACCTTTGGGCCGCGATGTTTTGGAGAAAGGGCTGCCATGGCGCCTTTCTTGTGTTGGCGACGCCATGTGGTGAGATTGGACGAGCAGAGCCTTTCACGGCGTAAACACTCATGAAAGGCAGAAGAGGACGCAGCACACACATGCTGATAGATGATCGGTATCATGCACTGACTGTGGATGTTACTGGCGCGCTGCTTAATGCAAAAAAAGGTTTACAGTCTTTTGCTGAATTCAGAAAGAAACTTGTTGACACCCAAGAAGATGAACTGGAATACGCCTCAAAACTGAAGAAAATTCATCCAACCGGGCACGCGAAGAGCATCGCCAGTACGCTTCTGCGCAGTATCCGTCAACTTGAAGCCGAGGGGGTTGATTTCCTGCGTCTGGCATCTATAACTTGCGATGGCTCCGATCCCTGCTTCCTTATTTTCCACAGTATTTTCGCAGGTGGATAATCTGGACGAAGAGTCAGGCAATAATCGTGCAATGTTTGCCTTCGATCAGATGGAAAACCTCTCTCTTGCAGAAGGGTATGACAAAGAATCGGGAGCCAAAACCGTACGCGCCCGGATCTCACGCACCGTGCGGTTTCGCGAAACGATGCCTGGGCGGATAGATGTAATTCAGGCTGCTGCGGTCAGTGTTCGCGCTGATAGACTTTCCGTAATAGATGATGGCATCTCCACAGCAAACTCAAACTCGAAGTCGCACATGCAAGGCAGCTTGTGAATAAGGGTGATGACATCCCAATAACAAATCTTATAAGGTTGGGTTATCGACTACATTCTTTTCCAGCGACCACACGGAGGCTGTTTTGTGAGGGAGAAGTTGTCTATAATGGTTAGGTTGGTGGAGACGAGGGGAATCGAACCCCCGACCTTCTCGTTGCGAACGAGACGCTCTCCCGGGCTGAGCTACGTCCCCATCGAATTGTGAGTATCAGTTTCCATAAAGAACACCGAAGTCGCGGAGAATTTCAGAGAACCAGAAGATTCACGACTTGTGATTTAACCCAGAATCGTAAACCACAAATCTGTCTGTTTTCTTCGCGCCTCTGCGGTGAACTAAATTCATATTATAAATTCCATGTTCAAAATTGCAAAGCAATTCTTTTCGTATAAATCCAACTAAATTTAAGTAGATTGCTTCGTCACGTACGTTCTTCAACTTTGAAATTCCTGTACATATTGTACATATTTTAAATTACCTTTCAGGTTGACATATTATAAAACCTCTGTTAATCTAGCGCACATGTATCTCAAATGCAAGAGCACGTTACAGAAAATAGTATGCCGTATTCACGAGAAAAATTTTTGGTTTTAAAAGACGGTATTCAATGCTTATTTTAGAGTGAACAATGTGGCTGAGAGACGATACCATGATATATTTTTCCTTAGCGATAGGTCTTATTCTGGTCATTTTTCTTAGTTTTACAATCTATGAACTGTGGGTAAAGTACATCCATGATAAAACGATTCGTGGGTTTCTCTTTCCAGGCACGATTGTGCATGAACTCAGCCATGCCTTTATATGTCTTATTACGGGCACGACTATTACAGAGTTGAATTTGTTCACAACAGACAGCACCGGAATTAAATACGATAAGCCTAAGATACCCGTTCTCTTTGATTTTGCAATTGCCGCTGCGCCTCTTTTTGGTTGTGCCTTTTGCATCTTTTTTCTAGCGAAGATGCTTGGCAACCCCATCCATTTCGATGATGCATTTCCCAAGGAAATTCACTTTACCTTGAAGGGGTTTTTTGATTTACTCCGGCATTTGCTTGACACGGTATGGGTTACCTTCAATGGCTTTAAAAAACAGCTCAATATAAAAGATGTACGCCACATCTTATTCCTGGTAACACTCATTATATTTGCTATTTCCATAGCGCCTCACAAGCAGGATATTAAATATCTTGTTCTTGGGTTTACGATAATTGCCATTATTTTTTTCTTTCTTGATAAAGCCGGTATTAATTTATTAAAATACGGCTGGTGGAAACATTTTATACGAGCATTATGGCAACTTACCACCACCATCATTGCTGGTCTCATAACCCTACTTTTTGTAACTTTAATTATCATGGGTTTCGTCAAGGCATACCGACTGACGTTTGGACACAAAGATGCTAGTAAATAACCAGAAAATAACCTATTTTAGCTATTTTTCTTCTCCGATTGGTGATGTGTGCGTCGCAAAAAACGCAAAGGGAATTTGCCGTATTTCATTCCCCCATAAAGGAGAAGAAGATTTTCTGCGTTCTTTTCTTAAAGACATCTCTTCCCTCGCAAAGAATGCGGATGTGAGCATAAAAATTCAGCGAAACGATTCATTTCTAAAAGCCGAAACAGATGTTTTAAACGAGTATTTTCACGGCAGACAGGTATCCTTTGATTTTCCCATCGACCTGGATCAGGGCACTCCGTTTCAAAAAAAAGTATGGAAAAAACTCATGACAATTCCTTACGGAGAATGTCGGTCCTATAAGTGGGTTGCGAAAGAAATCGGGCAACCTTTGGCTTCACGGGCCGTGGGTATGGCAAATAACAAAAACCCTGTTCCCCCCATTGTCCCCTGCCATAGGGTCATCGGTTCTAATGGTTCATTGACCGGGTATGCCTCCGGAATCTCTGTAAAAAAACAGTTATTAGAAATGGAATACCACGCGGTTCATGGCCGTAGTATTTTGGACTCAATATCAGAAAATCGTAGATCTGATTTTCATTGTTCCTAACCCTAACAAGCCGGAAGAGTATTTTGTTTTAAGAATTGGCAGAGGTAATATAGAACGGATGTTCACCCCAGCCGAAATATACAAAAATGGAATATGTTGGCAGTTAGGTAATGTTTTATCAATAAATATATAGTCACTAATATTACATTTATGGGTCATCGTGTAGTCGTGTGGGTCATTTTATATCTCCTTGAGCATGCAGGTAAGGATTTTCAGTCGGAGATATTCCTCGTCACGTAACCCGTAAGCCATTCTTTGGATCACTCGAATCTTATTGTTCAACCCTTCGACAAAACCTAATGAAACTTTATTCTCAGGTCTGCTATAGGCAGCGATGCCGTCCCAGTGTCGCTCTATCATCGCAGCACATTTCTCATAGGGTTCCAGTCTTTGCCATTTTAGAGATTCCTTCCAGTTGTCGAAGAACTGTCGTGCCCAACCTTCCGTCTTGTAGCTCCAGAGCTACCCAAAGGATTCTCTTAAAACATACGCTGTATTAAGTCGTTTATTAACCCGATTTTCACAATTCGCCCCCAAAAATGGTTATTTTTTGGCATAGATCGCCGAGAAATCGTTGATTTATAAGGGGTGAATTTTCAAAACGGCATGTAGTGCCAACCTACCCTATTGACGCATGCAGGGGAAATTGCGAAAATGCTTGCATGTTTCTCCGAGAAAAATCACGGACGAAGAGTGGTACAGCGGCAAGTGCTCTATTTGGGGGGACTCAATGATAACCAACGGGCGGGATGGGTTCGGACGATAGAGGCGCTGTGGGGTGAAAACCCCAAGGCAAAACAACTGGCGCTGTTTCCTGATGACCGGAAAGAATTACCGATACTGGCCTGTGAGACCATCCGGGTGAGGTTGGACAGCATAGAATTGCGCCATCCCCACGGCAGTGGGGCGCATGCTGGTTGGGGTTATATGCATGGGGTCTTTTGGAACTGGACACCTTTTGGGAGGCAGCGTTTGCCATCAAGTCGCAAGGGAACAAGCTGGTTGAATATGTTGAAGACGCTCGTCTGTTATCGGCTGATTGATCCGGGAAGCGAATTTCGTTTTCACCGTGAGTGGTATTTAGTGTTTGAACGAAAACACTCAGAAGCCAGGCAAAATAAGGCAAAGCAGGAGGAAATAGTTAATGAAGAGTATTGAATAAATCTCTGAGAAATGGTAAAATAGGGCGAAAATACAGGGATTCTTGGTGTAAGGAGACCAAATATTCGCTTCATGAACCAAAAGACAAAGGACCTTGGATAAAAGATGAGAAAGAGATTTGAGCAACAACTGAAGCTTGGAGTCATACCGATTTCAGAAGTAAAATTACCGATAAAGAGCCGAGATGAGCTACCACCGATCTTGAGGGCGTTGCAACATATCTATGTGACACCAAAGTTGAACGAGGAGGTATTCAGGATATTGGAGGGGAAGGTAATGAAGGGGAAGAAAAAGACGGGGAGATACGGGATGGATTTGTGGCATATCCAGGTTCTATCGGCAGTGAGATTAGGGTTGGATGCGGATTATGATCGGTTGGATGATTTTGCCAACCATCACAAGCTTATCAGGCAGATACTCGGGGTAGAGACGACATTCGGCGAGGGCAAGAGATTTTCACGGCAGAGTATCAAGGACAATGTCTGTTTACTGGATGAGGAGACCATCAACAAGATTAATGAGGTGGTGGTGCGGGCAGGGCATAAGTTGGTTAGGGAAAAAGGTGAAAGGCTGCGTATGAAGGCAGATACGTATGTGTTGGAGAGCGATGTACCCTTTCCGACCGATGTGAATTTCCCCCTCTGTGTCAATAATAGTTGGACACTTTCCCCCATATAGTTTAGTGTAGGGTGGGAAGGAGAAAATCTATGAACAATAGTAGTGCAATAAAACAAAAAGCAGATAACATGCCAGTGGAAACGGAAGGAGCCCGTAGGGCGACTGGAGTTTTCACTGGCAGCGCAATTCAAAGCGGTCGTTTTCCTGATTCTGAGGTAACAGAGAAGGCCGTTCGCAGGAAATTCAACGCGAAATACAAACTCCGCATTCTTTAAGCGGCGGAAGCATGTGCCTCGCAGGGTCAAATTGGGGCGCTTTTACGCCGTGAAAGGCTCTACTCGTCCAAATCTCACCACATGGCGTCGCCAACACAAGAAAGGCGCCCTGGCAGCCCTTTCGCCAAAACATCGCGGCCCAAAGGTGAAAAATATCAACCCCTCAGATCGTCGTATTGCTGAAATGGAAAAAAACAATCGGCTTAAAGAGAAACTCAAGCAGGCAGAAACCATTATTGACGTCCAAAAAAAACTCTCGGAAATACTTCAGATACCACCCGACCAAACAGGAGGGAAGATATGATGCATGCTGTTGAATCTCTTGCTCACCACGTGCGGATAAAAAAGGACTGCAAGGCGCTGGATATCCCCAGGGCGAGTTATTATTACTACCAAAAGGGCAAAAAAGGCCTTTCTGGTAAAAGGGTGTCTTCAGCGCCTCCACTGGCATTGTCAGAGCAGGAACAGCAAGCGATTCTTGATATCTTACATAGCGAACGCTTTCTGGATAAGGCCCCGCATGAGATTTATGCAACGTTGCTTGATGAAGGAACCTATCTGTGTTCCACGAGAATCATGTACCGTATTCTGAAAAAACAGGGCGAAGTGCGTGAAAGAAGAAACCAGGCATTCCGGCCCAATTACCAGAAACCGGAGCTTCTGGCAACGGCTTCTAATCAGATCTGGTCATGGGATATAACAAAACTCAAAGGACCTGCAAAGTGGACATATTTCTATCTGTATGTCATTCTCGATATCTTCAGCCGTTACGTGGTTGGCTGGATGGTTGCACATCGGGAACAGGCCGTATTGGCACAACGGCTTATCGCTGATAGCTGTAAAAAACAGGATATCAAGCCGGAATAACTGGTGGTTCACGCCGATCGCGGCTCAAGCATGACGTCTAAGCCTGTGGCACTCCTTCTCTCTGTTCTGGAAATAACAAAAAGCCATTCTCGTCCTTACGTCAGTAACGACAATCCCTATTCTGAGTCGCACTTTAAAACCCTTAAGTATCGGCCTGATTTCCCGGGAAATTTCGGCTCAATTGAGGATGCAAGGGGCTTCTGTAAAAATTTCTTTGCCTGGTACAATAGCGATCACCATCATTCTGGAATTGGACTCTTGAAACCAGAAGACGTCCACGATGGACGTACGGACCACCTTATGAAAGAACGGAGTCTTGTCTTAAAAACCGCCTTTGAAATTCACCCTGAACGATTCAAAGGAATTTCACCAAAACCACCAAGTATGCCTGTGGCTGCCTGGATTAATCAACCAAAACAAATATCGACTCTACCTTTCGAGTCTAAATTATTTAATAACGTGTCTAATTTCCATTGACATATTCCGAAAACAGGAAAGATGAGTAAAAAGACCTTACCGCCGGCAAAACTCTAGCGACAAATGGCAAGGAAAGATTATTGTAAGCGCGAAACTGCTCCGATACTTTTCAAAAAAAGTGCATTTTCGTTCAGACACTAATTACTTCTTCAGCTACTTGGCCGGTAAGTATCCTGAAATGATATTTTGGTATCCAAAAAATATGATATTGACAATGCCATATCGTATGCGATAATTTGCGAAATCGACTCATTTGTTACTCCTCCGTTGATGTTGTGGGGACAACTCAACTGAGATTGTAACAATGGGTCGTTTTGCTGGCGAAACCCTGCCCATTGCCTATAAATAAAGCTGAACATTTAAAACCATGTTTGCTAAGCTGTAGCCATGGAAAGACAAAATCAAATAAACAGAACACTATCACAACCAGAAGCGGTTGAATATATTCGTAGCATACTATCCTTCAGTCAAGACATACCACGAACAGTGCTGGTCAATCATCTGTGCGATACCTTTGGATTTTTCGATCCTCGTGGAGAGCGACAGAGTGCAGGATACAGAAAAGCGCTGCGGGAGTTGGAGCGTAAAAAGCACATCGTTCTTCCCCGGCCTGGTAAGCTACGAGGCAAAAGAAGTCCAAGGCGTCTTGCTGAAGGGGTAGCGGCGGCGCAAGGGGTGCCCGGTGATGTCAGTGAAATAAGAGAAATACGGTTACTGAGGGTAGAAACGGAAGACCAGATGCGGATATTCATGATTCAGGGTCATCCGCGGGGAGCAGGGGCCATTGGTCGGGCGCCAGCTCTACTATCTGGTGAAGTCAGAGCATGGGTGGCTGGGCGGAGTAGGATTTAGTTCTTCTGCGTTACCTTTGGGGACGCGTGACCGGTGGATAGGGTGGGATTGGGATACGTAGCGGGCGAATTTATACCACGTGGTAAATATGAGTCGATTTCTGATACGCCCTGAAGAGTCATGCAAGAACCTTGCATCCAGAGTGCTTGGGATGGTGGTGCGGGAGTTTCCCGGGAATTTTGGGACACGGTATGGTCATCGTCCGCTGCTTTTGGAGAGTCTTGTGGATACCAGCCATTATCCGGGGATCTGTTACCGTGCAGCCAACTGGCAGTACCTTGGTCGTACCACTTCAGAAAGACAGCGGAAAGCGTCAAGGATGTTTATGGGTATCCCCTTGATGAGCATTTTCGTATGAAGATGGGCATTCCCGAAGGCAGTGGTTTAGGGGAGATCGAAATCACTGCTGGTATTGAGGGCGGGAACTGGGCGGAAAAGGAATTTGGGGGGAGCACGTTTGGGAGATAAGCGATTGAGCCAGAGGCTTGTTGAGATTGCGGCGGATAAAGCCGGACAACTTGGTCGTAGCTATGGTAGTGTCAGAGGAGGCGACTGGCCACGGGTCAAGGCGTATTACCGGTTTATTGACAAACCGGACGATTCGGCGGTATGTCAGCAATACTTCAGCCACATCGTGAGCGTGCGATACAGCGGATGAAGGCACAGGAGGCCGTGCTGCGTATTCAGGACGGCAGCGATCTGAATTATCCACGTTAGAAAGATGTGAAGGGTTTCTCCGGAGGAGTGGGTAATATTTAGTGTCAATTTGTGGGTAATGGACAGGGTAAAGCCTTGTTTGCAAGATTTAGGTATTTATTCCGAAACAAGCTTGGAGTGACAAAAACGCAAAATGTCCTGCCGAATCCAGATCTTCTTCAGGACAAGCTTATTTCAGCATCTCCTATCAAAAAAAATGCCCTTCCGACTCGTTCGGGTTAAGTTTATAGATGCTGAAGAAGTTTTGCTAATCGATAGTAGAACTCACGATGAAGTTTATTAATTCACCGCAAAGACGCAAAGAAAGATATTAAAACTATAAACAAGAATTTTTACAACCACTACTTACGTTCAGGAACATGAAATGATTGAAGATAAGAAGGAAAAGATTCTCATCCTCGATTTCGGCTCTCAGTATGCCCAACTGATTGCACGCCGGGTACGCGAGCATAACGTCTGCAGCGAGATCGTATCACATAAGATTACCGCAGAGCAAATACTGAAGAACAATCCAAAGGGCATTATCCTCAGCGGTGGCCCTGCTAGCGTATACACAAAAAATGCCCCACAATGTGATGAAACAATAGCTACCTTGGGGATCCCCATATTAGGCATCTGCTATGGGATGCAACTGGGATGCCAGATGCTGGGAGCCACGGTACAACCCACGGTTGCGCGAGAATACGGAAGAACCACCTGCACGCTTAACAATGAAAACAAGCTATTCAAATCCATGGCCAAAGATATCACCGTCTGGATGAGTCATGGCGACCAGGTTATTGAATTACCGCCGGACTTTGAGTCACTTGCATGTACCAGAAACTGCCCGTATGCAGCAGTAAAACACAGAAAAAAGGCTTTCTATGGGGTGCAATTTCATCCAGAAGTTACTCATACACCACAGGGAAGTCAGATCATTCGCAATTTTCTCTATGAAATTTGTGGTTGTGCAGGTGACTGGAAGATGCGTTCTTATATAGAAAATGCTTTGACGGACATCCGGAGGCAGGTCGGCGATGGAAGGGTCGTATGCGGGCTCTCCGGCGGGGTCGATTCAGCAGTAACGGCAGCCCTTATCCATAAGGCCATCGGCAACCATCTATCCTGCATCTTTGTCGATAACGGACTTTTGAGAAATTATGAAGCCGACGAAGTTATTACCACGTTTAAAGAACATTTCATCGTAGACCTGCACGCCATCGATGCGCGGGACCGGTTTTTGGACAAATTAAAAGGCGTATTGGACCCTGAAAAAAAACGCAAGATTATTGGCCACGAATTCATTGAGATTTTTAAGGAAGAGGCAAAGAAGATATCTCAGGTAAAGTTTCTGGCACAGGGCACCCTGTATCCTGACGTCATCGAGAGCATCCCCGTGCACGGCGGTCCGACAGTTACCATTAAGAGCCATCACAATGTGGGCGGTTTACCGGCAGAATTGGGATTTGAACTTGTGGAACCCCTGCGATTTTTATTTAAGGACGAGGTGCGAAACATAGGAGAGGAACTCGGATTGCCGGAAAAATTAGTCTGGCGACACCCCTTTCCCGGCCCTGGACTTGCTATCCGGATTATTGGTGAGGTGACAATCCGCCGGTTGGAAATCCTTCGCAATGCCGACAAGATTGTTATCGAAGAAATACGCAAGGCGGGGTTATATCGCTCTATTGCCCAGTGTTTTGCTGTGCTCTTGCCCTTAAGCACGGTAGGAGTCATGGGAGATGAGAGGAGTTATGAAAACGTCGTCGCCATCCGCGCCGTGGAAACAACCGACTTTATGACTGCAGACTGGTGCCGCATCCCTCATAACGTGATGGGAATCATTTCCAGCCGGATTATTAATGAGATCAAGGGCGTCAATCGTGTTGTTTACGACATTAGCACCAAACCACCGAGTACGATCGAATGGGAATAGTTCCGCTGTGTATTGGGGAGCAGACTTTTGTCTTGCCTTGCTATAAATTAGGTTGGGTTTTAAAAGACAAAAATCCAACGACTTTTTTCTTTGAATTTAGTTTTTGAACAGAGTATAAATGACGCACACGGAATATGTCCGTGGTAGCAGCATTAGCCCGCATTTCTCACAGAAAGTAATTTATGATATCAAAAGGTCTCGGAATAGGCTACAAGGTTTCTTTATCAGACTGCCTCTTCGGTTTTTCTGCAATAAAATTGAATCGATTAACGATTTCATTGATACTATCACCGGGACATACTGCTAAAAGGTGTATTTTGGGCGTAGCCTCCCCCCTGCATAGCAATCATACTACCATGGCGTATCTTTCTGGGTATCAACAGAGCATGGGATACGCTTTACGAATATTTTGAAAAGCGAGTTGAAAGATTTCCTTATAGGGATAAGCGCTGGACAGGCAAACGGCTATTCTCCTTACACTCACCTTTACCTGCGCACCAATCTTGAGCAGTTTTGTGCGGATTGTGTTGCACGGTGTTTGTGAGAATTCTGTTGAACAAAGCCTTATCCGTCTTAATTCGTTGAGTAACACATACTGAGGTTTGTCTAATATATCGGTGAGAAATCCGGGCTAGGGAACGGCTTCTATATCAAGGGTTGAAATATCTCCGTCAAGATACTTTTTATAGGCAAGCCCTGCCACCATAGCGGCGTTATCGGTACATAATAGAACAGATGGGTAAAATACGGGAATTGCCAGTTCCTTCGATTTATCTTTCAACCTCTGACGCAACCTGGAATTCGCCGCAACCCCCCCACCCGTTAAGATCCCCCGGGCATTAAACATCCTTGATGCAAGAAAAGTTTTTTCAACCAGGACATCAACCACGGCTTC
This sequence comes from uncultured Candidatus Brocadia sp., assembly GCA_964490485.1. Classification (GTDB taxonomy): domain Bacteria; phylum Planctomycetota; class Brocadiia; order Brocadiales; family Brocadiaceae; genus Brocadia. The sequence continues at coordinate 10,918 of CAZBCT010000017.1, forward strand.
CTGAAAGCTCGCCGCAATATCAGCGACAGCCTGATCGCCTGCGGTTACTGATTTGGACAACTTAGAATCCTGTCCCTGATAGTAATATAATACCGCAGTTTTCAGCCCACTGAAACTAAAATCAAGGGAATCTTTTTCAAGGTACGCCCTGGGGAATGCTACGGCATGCTGATTCCCGCATTTTGCAAGTCTGTCAATAATAGGTCCGCCAGGATAGCCAAGACCCAGTATTTTTGATACTTTATCAAATGCCTCACCTGCTGCATCATCAATGGTCCAGCCCAATGGAATATGCTTTGTTTCACTTTCAGATAAAAATAATATGGTATGCCCCCCCGACACAACAAGACTGATTGCGGGATACGGTATATCGTCATATTCAAGATTGTTTGCATAAATATGGGCGTGGAGGTGATCGATGGCTATGAGAGGCACGTCCAATATCATACTCAACGATTTCGCCGCCGTAACACCAATGAGTAAAGCACCAATCAGTCCCGGAGTATTTACCACCGCAATTGCATCGATATCATTTAATTGAATTTTTGCATCGACGAGAGCCTTGTCAATAATACCCGTAATCGCCTCGAGATGCGCGCGGCAGGCAATTTCAGGAACTACACCTCCAAATTCGCCGTGCAAGGTGTTTTGCGACAGAATGACGCTTGATACGATTTCTTTCCCATCTTTTACAACTGCAACTGATGTTTCGTCACACGATGTTTCAATACCTAAAATGAGCATACATAAAAAGGGCAGGAAGTATTCCTGCCGCAAACGAAATGATTATTTATCTGAGTACCTCAAGTAATTTCTTAATGAGAACGCTTACCTTTCGCATAAACATCGATACCTTTCAGGATATCCACGGCTCTTTCGAGCTGGATGTCTTCATACACCACCTGTTGTCTTCTCTTCTCAGCAATTTCTTTGTGTGCTACATCTTTTTCCTTAACTGCGTCCGTTTTCCGTTCTACCTTTGACACAGACAAGTTTTCGTGCAATGCCTTTGTCTCAGCAAAGCTGAGTGGAACCTTTATGTCGGGTTCTATTCCTTTATCGTGGATACAAACTCCGGAAGGAGTATAATATCGCGCAGTTGTCAATTTTAAGGCAGCTTTCCCACCACCCACCGGAATCAGACTCTGAACTGATCCTTTGCCAAACGTCTTAATACCTAATAATAGACCACGTTTGTGATCCTTGAATGCACCAGCGACAATTTCCGATGCGCTTGCACTCCCGTTATTTACCAAAACTACCAGGGGAAAATTGGGATACGTTCCCTTCTTACGGGCCTGATAGACATAATTTTGTGCCTCATCTCTCCCTCGTGTAGAAACGATGATTCCCTTCTCAAGGAATTTATCAGCCATATCGACCGCAACATTCAATAAACCACCGGGATTAAACCGTAAGTCCAATATCATGCTTTTCATACCGTTTTTTAATAAATCCTGAACGGCAATATCCATATCTTTTATCGTATTTTCCTGGAAATTCGACACGGCAAGGTAACCAATTTTATACTCATCGTCCACGATTCTCGCGCCCCGGATACTATTTACATAAATCTTTGCACGTTCTATGGTAATGTCCCGTGGTGATGTATCAAATTCGTGAACAACCGTCAGGGTGATTTTTGTCCCCAACTTTCCCCGGAGCTTTTTCACCGCTTCACGGATCATCATGTTTTCGGTGGATTCACCATCGATCTTAATGATTCGATCACCCACCAGGATTCCAGCTTTAAATGCAGGAGAATCAAGTATGGGAGTAATTACGATCAACAATCCATCCTTGATAATCACCTCGATTCCCAATCCTTCAAACTCCCCTTCTGTTTCAATCTTGAGGTCTTCCAGCTCTTCCGAACTGAAATATTGGCTATAGGGATCCAGGCCTGAAAGCATGCCACGGTAGGCATTGGTAAGGATTGTGTTCAGCTTGATTTCTTCAACATATTTATCCTGTAACTCTTTTACAATCCGAATGAACTCTTCAAATTCCTCATAAACGCTCTTTTTGTCTTGTGTACCTTTTTCTTTTACTTCAATCAGCGGTTTTTCAAGGGCTTTGTCCTGCCCGAATGCCATTGCCCTCAGCGACAGAAGGATTATAAACAGTACAGAAAAACATATTCTCGGTTTCATTATTTTCTTACGCCCTATAACTCGTTTAACTGCCTAATAATATCTTCCGGTGTAAGATGACATTCCTTAAAAAGGATAGCCGGATCTCCCGATGGACCAAACCGGTTGTCAATACCAATCATCTCTATGTGAACAGAGTAAGTTCTTGCTATTACTGTTGCAACGGTGCTACCCGAACCACCGTTCAGCATATGCTGTTCAGCAGATACCAAAGTATTCGTCTGACTTACGAACAAATATGTAACCATAACTATTCTTCTTTTAGTAGACAAAAGAACATTTTACAACTTATCTCTTATGACAGAAAATAGGCAAGATTTGGGGTGGCTTTTGGTGTGTTGAACAACTATTCCATGGTTGGTGTGAGAGCATGAAACGTAATTATTTTTGCTCTAAGCGCTTCGTCAGAGATACGTGGTGGGCAGAGCCGGGATCGAACCGGCGACACCAGGATTTTCAGTCCTGTGCTCTACCAACTGAGCTATCTGCCCTTATTAATATAATAGACAATATGTTGAAATATGTGGTGATATTATAGGATTTACCTATGAACAAGTCAAGGTATTTATTCTTCCGTTTTTTCGTAGTTTGTTAATATTTTTCACTACCAAATCTTCTGTTTATGCCCATCACAAGTACTGTTTAATTATTGATCAACGAAAAATCTCGTGTGTTTAACATTTCACCAATGTACCATATTTACTTCACTGATTTTTCGTAACAATTTAGTTTTTTGAAAAATTCCAATAATAGCGATGTTTACCGCGCTGTGTAGGGGCGAAGCATTTGCTATAGTTGGCATACATGCATTCACACCCAAACTGGCAAATGCTTCGCCCCTACTTTTTCAAAAAACTAAATTGTTACGATTTTTCTATCTGTCAATAAACTGCTTTTCTATAGTAAACATATTGAATAAGTAGGCATGTGCTGGTCATTGCGAGCAACAGTGAAGCAATCCTAGCATAAAGATTACTTCTGACCAACACCATCGTAATGACGACTTTCCTTATGTGCTTACTGTAAGATCAGTACCAACGCGGATACATAAAAATGTCAATAATTTTTTCCTGCTAGTCATTTAAATACAAAAGCCTGAAATCACTGGATTAAGTCCAAGCTACTCTGGATTGTAAGTTTGTAAAACACAAACTTATTGGAAACCCTGTGATGATTTATTTGGCCTAAATATTGCTTGTAGTTTCGTATTATCGAGAAGTAATGATTGATTATTAGTTTCATTTCGTTATGAGAGCTTATTCATTCACGAAGACATCAGAAGTATGCCGATACCAGCAGCGCATCAATATTTTTGTGAAGCAGAAAATTTTGAACAAAACGGCCTCCATCAGGAAGCTGTTACATCTTATAAAAAGGCCATTGAAATAGATCCGCATTTCATTCCTGCATATTATAATCTGGCCCTTCTTTATCACCAGATACACCAATTTGACGATGCTATTATTCATTTGAAAAAAGTAATGGCATTAGACCCCAACGATGCCTCTGCAATGAACAATTTAGGTGTTGTATTGTATGCAATTGGCAGGTTTCATGAAGCAAAAAAATATTTTCAAGAGGCTTTATCACTCGAAGAAGAATATCAGGAAGCCAGAGATAATTTAAAAAAAGTACACCAAAGATTACAGAACACACAAATACCGCCAACCCATAATCGACTCACTGATACGAACGATACCCCTTCTTTAAAGATCGGCTTTGTTAGTATCTGGTTTGAACGGGGGCAATCGTACGTAACAAAAACCTTACGGGATGTCATTGCGCAAGAACATGAGACTTTTGTTTTTGCGAGAACTGGTGGTGTATACGACCAACCTATGTTGCAAACCGATGGCATGTGGGCGGTCCCGAATTTAACAACATTTTCTGATTATACTATTCCCTGCGAAATATTCAGTAAATGGATAGATAATAATGCTCTCGATGTAATAATTTTTAATGAAGAATACGACTGGAAGCTTGTCGGTTTATGCAAGAAAAAAGGTATCAAGACGGTAACGTATCTTGACTATTACAAGGATGACTGGAAACCCTATATGTGCTTGTACGATGCAGTGCTCTGTTCTACGAAACGCACCTTTTTTCTGGTCAAGGATTTTTGCAATGCCTACTACATTGGATGGGGAATTGATACAGAACTTTTTAAACCATTAAATGGTGGAGATAAACATACTTTTTTTCACAATGCTGGATGGTTAGGCATCAATTACCGGAAAATGACGCCTGCCGTAATCATTGCTTTTGATGCACTTTCCCGGTGTAATCCAGATATAACTTTATTCATTCATGCCCAGGCTGAACTTGAAAGGCTTCCACCCGAAATTATCCCCATCGTCCGTAATAATTCCCGGATTACGTATCATAGAGAAACCGTACCAGCACCGGGACTCTATCATAAAGGGAAGATCCTTGTTTTCCCAAGCAAACTGGAAGGACTGGGACTGCCTCTCCTGGAAGGCATGTCATGTGGTCTGCCTGCCATTGCAACTGATGCGCCACCCATGAATGAATTTGTTCAAGACGGTTACAATGGTCTGTTGGTTAAGGTTGCTCAAAAGTCCACCAGACAGGATAATATCGCTTTTCCTGAAGAAATTGTAGATATACATGATTTGACTATAAAGATGCAAAAACTGGCAAATGACGATAAACTCCAAATCTTTATGTCAGATAATAGCCGAAAATATGCAGTACAGCACTTAAATTTGTGTAAATTAAAAGATAAGATACACCGTATTTTGTTTACCCAACCTGCAAATGGAACCACACTGAAGGTTTAATTTGAACAAGAATCAGTGAATTACGCATCTTATTGTGGAAATATGCTTAACGTTCATGTAGTTGGTGCACAAAAAACAAATTACCCCTGGGGTTTTGAAAACCATGTAATTCCGGCATTAGAGAAAATAGGGTGTAAGGTCATCAGTACAGACTTTCGCCAGGAACGGCAAAACCTCCCCGAACTCTTGCAACAAAAAGCGGACATTGTCCTTGTTTGTAAAGGTGAATTTATTTCCCCGGAATTGATAAAATCGCTTCCTTACCCAACAGCCCTATGGTATTGCGAGCAGATTGGCAATGAAAAAGAGGTAGATTATGAATCATTTCTCAGGAGAAAAGAACTGGCATACAACGCAACTGCCTTTGATTTTGTTTTTACCCACGACAAAGCAAATTGGGAAATTTACAAAAATATTGGCTGTAAACGTGTGTATTGGTTACCTTCTGCGGCAGTAAATACCACGGTACATAAAAAGCTTTGTATTCCAAAAAAATATGATATTACCTTTATTGGCAGTAAAACAAACCGGCGTAAAAATATACTCACTGCTCTGGAAAAACATTTTAACGTTTTTACTCCGAATATATGGGACAGCCAAGAACTAAATCATGTATTTAATGAGTCAAAAATCGTCCTAAACATTCATCTTTCTGACCTACCGAATATGGAAACAAGAATTGGTGAGGTGCTTGGCTCGGGATCATTTCTCCTTACAGAAGAACTTTCAAGTAAAGACCTTTTTAACGACAGAGAACACCTTGTTCAATGGAAGAGGGGAAACCTTAATGACCTTATAGATAAAATCAAACATTACCTCCTTAATGACGATGAAAGAGAAAAAATCGCCAATAATGGACATCAATTTGCTGTCAAACGGCATACCTTCGAGAGGAGGATGGAAGAATTATTGACTTTTATCAATTTTGACAAAACCGATGCGATAATCTTCAAACATGAAACTAATCGGCTCAAATTCTAAATACGGTCAGGATACAGATAAATCTTCAGTGAACGAACAGATCCATAAGATTCGATCACATCTTAGGAAAACAGGCAAAATATGCTCTTCAATAGACAGACTTCGAGTCTTTGCCGCGGTACATCATGTGAATTGGGAAAAACATAGTTTGGTAGACGGATGGTCAAAAATTACCGACACAATACATTATGACTGGGGAGATTCATTTGATCAATATGCTCCTGATTGGCATCAAAAAGGTAAGCCAGCTTTCAATAAAGAGTTAATACGCCGTGTGGAATTTGCCCATCGCGAGAAACCGATCGATATTTTTTTCTCCTACCTTTCCGGAAGATGGGTTTACCCCGAAACAATACGAACCATCAGTAACATGAATCTCATAACAATCAATATTAGTTTTGACGACTCAATAAAATTTTGGGGGCTGCCAGAAGCCGGTGGTCTTTCCGGAAATATTGAAATTGCACCAGAATTTGATTTTTCTATCACCTCCCAATCCGAAGAAGACGTTCACAAATATCATACGGTTGACGCCAGGGTACTGTTTCTACCGCCGGGAGCAGACCCATATACTTTCTCACCGATGCCAGTCTTCCGAGATATTACCGTTTCTTTTATTGGTCAATGTTACGGCATAAGACCCCGCATCGTTGACTGGTTAAAAGACCATGGCATCTCAATCCAAACTTATGGCAAAGGCTGGCCATCATCAGAGATATCATCTCAAAATATGAATGAAATTTATTCCCGTTCGCTTATAAATCTTGGTTTTGGCTTTATTGGAAATTCCCATTTAACAGGTTTGAAAGGCAGAGATTTCGAAGTGCCCCTGATGGGAGGACTTTATTTGACAACGTATAATCAAGAGCTAGAAGATTATTTCACCATCGGAGAAGAAATTGACTGCTACCGGAACGAAGCGGAATTACTTACAAAACTATACTATTACATGACACATCCGTCTCATGCCTTAAAAATCGGCGCATCGGGAAGGATGAGGTGTTTACGGAATCATACCTGGGTTAATCGATTTAAAACCATCCTTAACATTATAGGTATTTCAGACCGCACTTTAGAAGTGAACCATGGAGGGCAATTAACTTAAACATTATGCCAAAAAGAATGAGTGTGTTCAGTACACGACCGGAAACCAGTAAGTTTGCACCGGTAATTAAAGAACTCTGGCAACATCCCGATGCACGAAAAAACGTTGTGGCAGTTACTGCTATAGTATTACAAACAAAGATACTCTACAAATTCAGGAATGTGTTAAGGATGAACTGTTATGATTCAAAACAATCTGATAGATACTCTTACGTATTTTGTTCGCCATCTCAAAAGTATAAAATCCCCGATATTGGAGCATCCAAACTTTTCTCAATATATATCGGATATTAAAGAATACTATAAGGACGCACATGCTGAATCACGCATGACTTTCTGGCCTTGCCTGGAGGATAAAACACACGAAACATTCTTTGATAAATATTACTTCTACCAGGATACCTGGGCAGCCCGTAAGATATTTGAAATACATCCAAAACAGATAACAGACTTAGGGTCTACTGCGCTGCTTGTTGGAATCATTTCTCAGTTCGCTCCCACCGTGAGCATTGATATAAGACCTTTACCTGTTTCACTGCCCGGCCTTACCTGTAAGCGTGCCTCTATTACCGAATTGCCTTTTGAGACAGGTACCATCGAATTTCTCAGCAGCATGAGTGTTATGGAACATGTTGGGCTTGGGCGTTATGGTGACAAATTAGATGCACTAGGGAGCATCAATGCCTTTATGGAAGTCTCGCGGGTAATCAAACCAGGCGGACATTTTTTGTTTAGCGTTCCCCTGAGCCATACACCGGGACTGGTATTTAATGCCCACAGGGTCTTTAGCAAACAACAAGTTACATCTTTTTTGTCTCATTTTAGATTACAAGAAGAGCTGTTCCTTTTTCCCGAACCGGGAAGTGAGACAGATGTGATCAAACTTAAGGATTTTCAGTTCTGCGTCTGGTGTGCACACATGATAAAAATGGATGCCTAAATGGACACATTAATTTGAGATTTACTTTTCATCAACAACAACGAAAAAATATGAATGTGATGAAAAAATCTCCGAATCAAAGAATTTCGGCATGTCTAATTGTGAAAGATGAGGAAGAACTACTCCCCAAATGCTTAAACAGCATCAAAAATGCAGTTGATGAAATAATCATTGTTGATACAGGATCTACAGACAATACCGTAGCAATTGCCAATAATTTTGGCGCTAAAGTTTACCATCATCCGTGGACCGACAGTTTCAGTGAAGCAAGAAATCATTGCTTAAAATATGCGTCGGGCGACTGGATTCTTCAGATAGATGCAGATGAAGAACTCGAACAACCGGATATTATTAAACTGAAAAGCGCTATAAACAATACTAACTATAATGCAATTGCAGTAGCAATCCACAGCACCATAAAAGACAATTACCACACCTTTTATAACATCAGGATTTTCAGGCGTGGCAAGGGATTCTATCAAGGGACGATACACGAACAGGTTATTATTGAAGGAGACCGTCTTTCGACTGACATACGGCTTTATCATCATGGGTATAATCTTGATGAAAATAAAATGAAAAAAAAGTGGCAACATACTACTCGTCTTCTTCAAAAACAACTTGAACAAAATACCTATGATAGCTTTGCATGGTTTAATCTTATACGGAACTATCGCACACAAGAGCTTTTTAACGATGGTATCATTGCGGGAGAAAAAGCCCTCGCCATATTTACGCCAGGCACTGATAAAAAACATCCGGAAATGAGCATCAATATGCATCACTATACGATGATTTCCTACGAAACTGCTAATTGCTATCTTCACAGTGCAGCCACGGCAAAAGCAAAGAAATTGTGTTACAACGCCTTGTCAAAGCTAAAAGCGGAAGGGAGCGCACCGGAAAAAATCGATCTGATCTTCACCCTTGCCTGTGCCTATTTAAAAGAAGGAAGCTATCACAAAGCAATTGAGTATTTTACTCGTTTTTTATACCTGCGCGAATGGCAACTCAACAATATGGACACGAATTCTTTTATGACTGATACGTTGGGGTATGATTATGCAGCACATAATGGTATTGGCTATTGTCTGGGAAATTTAGGACAATGGGACATTGCAATAAACCATTTAGAAAAAGCAATTGCTCTCAATCCCAGATACCGCAACGCATACGACAATCTCGCGCTTTGTTTTAAAAGCACGGGAGATCTTAACAATGCAATTCGCACCCTCTTAAAAACCGTTTCCGAAGATATCGCTGATGATACCGTATGGTTGCATTTGGGAGAATTACAGATAAAACAAAATGCCTATGAAAAGGCAATACCCTATTTTGAGAAATATTTAAAAGAACACTCTGCGGATAAAAACGTATTGCTGAAAATTGCCTGGTGTTATGAAAAGCTAGGCCATCTGGAGGCTGCGATGATTGGTTATCGATCAGCAGAGGTTTTTAAAGAATCAATATCTTCTAAATGAATACTTTCCGGTAGCAAACTATGATGGATAAAGAACGTCAAGCAGCACTTAACAATAATCGACCTACGCTCTCTGCATGTATGATCGTTAAAAACGAGGAGAAATTTTTATCACAATGCCTTACGAGTATTAAAGGTGCTGTGGACGAGATTATTATAGTTGATACCGGCTCTACAGATAAAACAGTCGAAATTGCACATTCCTTTGGTGCAAACGTCTATCGCCATCCCTGGAATAATAGCTTTAGTGAGGCACGAAATCACTCCCTTAAATATGCTAAAGGCGATTGGATTCTGCAAATCGATGCTGATGAAATACTTGAGCAGGCCGACATCCCCCTTTTGCACAAATTCATAAATAATGCCTCGTATAACGTTATTTTTGTCGCAATCTATAATGAACTTCCAGGGGGGTGTGCAAAACATTACTTTCAAAGGATATTTCGCAGAGGCAAAGCGCACTTTGAGGGAATTGTACACAATCAGCTAATATTTGAGGGAAAAGCACTTCAATCTGAGATACGGTTCTATCATTATGGTTATAATTTATCTGAACAAGATATGCAAAAGAAGTATAAAAGGAGTGGGGATCTTTTACGGCAGCAGCTTGCAGAAAATCCCGACAATTTATTTGTCATGGCAAACCTTGTCCGAAATTACAGAAATGAATATGATTTTGATAAGGTCATAGCATTAGCAGAAAATGGATTGAAGATATCCACATCTCAAACAGATCTCGTTTCAAAAAATCAACGACAAAGACTGTCGATTGATCTTGCACACGCCTTACTAAACAAGAACCTGATAGACAAGGCCGAATTGGTATGCAAAAAAGCGCTTACCGAAAATTCTGATTCATTTGATATTTTATTAGTTCTGGGAGAAGTCTTCATGAAAAAAGGCGTTTATAATGACGCCCTTCCATGTTTTAAAAAGTATCTTATTTTAAAAGAAAGGGAAAATAAAGAACCGACTTTTTTTTTACTCTCCTCTGACTTTTACCAATATGAGCATACGGTATATAACCATATTGGCGAATGCTACAAACACCTTGGACAGATTCACGCGGCTATCGTCGCATATAAAAAAGCCATCAAATTAAACAACAAGAATCCACTCTATTATTCAAATTTGATCGACCTCTATCTTTCTCAAGATAGATTAAGCGACGCTAAAGATCTGGCATTCGCTACAACAAAATCAGGCATTGCCAATCATCTGATATATCTCCTTTTGGGAAAAATATATGCTATAGAAGGGAAAATAAACGATGCTATCGATGCCTGCAAACAATCTATCAGAATAGATAGTTCAAATATACCGGCACATGTATACTTAATAAACCTCTTAATAGAGGTACATCACCTTGATGAGGCTAGCGAAACATTAAAAAGCATGCTCTCTTTGTATCCAGAAGAATTTATCTTTCTCTGTCTTCTGGAAAGGATTAAGTATAGAAAGGGCAATAGGGAAAGCCCTCTCTGTTTTGTTAGAAACATCTTGCAGTCTGACCCACCAGATCATCACATATACCTTCAACTAGGAGATCTCTGCATGGAAATGGAGCAGTATACTACTGCAATTGGGGTATTGGAAAAATATCTTAAAAAAACCTCCAATGCTGATGCAAAAGTTATTGCTAACATTGCAGTTTGTTATGCCAAACAAGGCAAACTGAAACCTGCCTTATTTGGATTCCAGGCTGCCCTTAAACTTGACCCCAACTGTCGTTGTGCTTTACAGAATCTAGCCACATTGCAAACAAATGCATAACAAATTTTCATCACTTTACATCATATTTGCCGCTAAACAAAGGTATGTTATAAATGACCGTATGAAGGCGCGAGTAAATTCACGAATCTCATGTTCTTACTGATAAGGATAAGAAACGATGACATTTTTAGACGATCGAACTAAATTAAACAATGGCAGACCTTCACTATCAGCCTGTATGATTGTGAAAAATGAAGAGAAATTTTTAGCCCAGTGTCTAACAAGCATTAAAAACGCCGTTGATGAAATTATTATTATTGACACTGGTTCTACAGATAAGACCATCGAAATTGCTCAATCTTTTAGCACAAAAGTATATCATCATCCCTGGAAGAACAGCTTCAGTGAGGCACGAAATCATTCATTAAAATACGCAACGTGTGACTGGATTCTACAAATTGACGCAGACGAGACGCTCGAGCATACGGATATCCCGCTTTTGCATAAATTAATATGCCGTGATTCATATAATGCCATATTTGTTGCTATATATAGCGACCTTCCTGGTGGCCGTTCAAAACACTACTATACAAGAATATTCCGGAGGGGAAAGGCCTTTTTCGAGGGAATTGTACACAATCAACTCATCTTCGAAGGTGCCTCCTTTCAATCTGAAATAAGATTCTATCACTATGGGTACAATTTAACCGAACAGGAAATGCAAAGAAAGTATAAGAGAACGGGAGACCTTTTAAGACAGCAGCTTGTGGAAAATCCTGACAATCTTTTTATCATGACAAATCTCATTCGAAATTACAGAAATGAATTTAATTTTAATAAAGTTATTGAGTTGGGAGAAAAAGGATTAAAGTTATCTGAGTCTCAGACAGATTATAACTCAAGGAATCAGAGACAAAGAATATACATTGATCTTGTATATGCCTTTATCAATGCAAGCCAACTTGACAGGGCAGAAGAGATCTGTTCGGAAGGAATTAAAGAAAATCATGATTCTCTTGATCTATTATTCGTTATGGGGGAAATTTTACTGAGAAAGGAAAAATTCAATGAAGCTTTACCCTATTTTAAAAAATACCTTATTATGAAAGACAGAGAAAACAAAATACCAGCATTTAATCTGTCTATCGTTGATGCTTATTTTTATGAACACAAGGCATATGACAATATTGGCGTATGTTATGAAAAGTTAAATCTATTCAATGAGGCCGAAGTAGCTTACAAAAAGGCTATCAGCCTCAACAATAAAGAACTTCAATACTACTCAAACCTTGCACAACTATACATTGCCCAAAAAAATATAGAAAAAGCTGAGGACATAACTACGACCGCTATAAATATGGGTATTGCTAATGATTCTATATATATGTTGACCGGAAAGATACAATCTTCGCAGAAGAAACCAGACAAAGCTATTAATACCCTTAGACAATTAATCAATAGAAACAACAAGAATATCCCTGCCTATATCTACTTAATAAACTTATTAATACAAACAAGTCAACTTAAAGAAGCTGAAGTTACAGCAAAAGAAATAATTGCTTCCAATCCGGATCATTTTGGTCTCAAATGTCTCATGGAAAGAATAAACTTCAAAAATGGGAAGAAGGATGGCGCTATCAAATTTATCCAGACCGTCTTAGGATCCAACCCATCAAATGGGAGTGTGTATAATGATCTTGGAAACCTTTGCATAGAGATAGAAGAATACACTACCGCTATTGATCTCTTGGAAAAATATCTTAAAACTTCTCCTGTTGATATCACGGCAATCACGAACATTGCCACCTGTTATGTAAAATTGGGTAAACTAGAACCTGCAATTATTGGATTTCGTGCAGCGCTTACAATAGACCCCACTTGCAACTACGCATTACACAATCTCTCAATTCTAAGCAAGAAGTTAGATAATCGCTTCGGGTTAAACTAATTAACTATAGTACCTAATTTCCGTAAATGATTTTCGCAGTGTAAAAATCGACCTTCTATAGTATTACTGTGTAAAAACATCTTTTTTTGTAAGTTTTCTAAGCCACGTTTTTCATTGTTGCAGGAAGATATTTCTTTTTCATCTCAAAAGATGCGCTTAAATTCGATATTCTTCTTCAGTAACTTTATACCTCGTTGAACGGGGTATTTTCGATATGAGCCGGTGAGCCCGGAGCCTTCTTCTTATCCTCGTCATTTTTAAACCCGTCTTTTTCTTCTCTTCCTGGGATATGGTATTATCACCAAACAATTGGTTCCTCAAATCTTTATTTCTAAAATCATGTATACTGTGAGCGTCATCTAAAACAACCTCAAATACCCTGGTTACTTCCGGAGACACGGGATTAAATCCGGTGTGACGATTCTATCCATCCTAGACAAGTTGAGCAAGTTTTCCCAATTCTTTTACACAATCGTACTGGGGTACAAATGTCGATAATGCCCCCAAATAACGCGCATTGCCTCAGCATAACGGTAAAGATGAAATACGCTCTTACCCATAGGTACCCATCTCGTGACCCTTTTTTCACGCTGCTCTACCTTACGGTATATTTTAGATTCTCGGGGGTTATTCTTGATTGCCTCAACTCTTAAGACACTCCATTTATCATACATCTTCAGGGAATTTTTCTTCATGCGGTGTTTGATGCGCACCCTTGAGGCCTCTTTTTCGTATCCGTTAGTATCTCGCCTTGAAAATTGCCTGTGAGTTTTCTCCTCAAAAAGATCATGACGTCTGAGGCATTGAAGTTCACCAAGGCATGTTCTGCCAGTTCTGAGTAAATCCCAAGGAGGCTTTGACGGTCTTTTAACATCACATCGGTTACATACTCCCCTTGATCCAGCACCCAATAATATCCCGTCGAAAATACCTTTTTTATTCGCGGCAAAATGGGATTTATCTGCCGGGAAAGTGCATCAAATGCCTTCGCAAAATTGACGTCAACAAACCCCTTCGCTATCTACTGCGCTCTCTTCACATCATCAACCTGAATAATACTATTGTCGTATCTCTGCTACCCTATGCCCCCCGCTGTTCAGCCGTTTACACAACCATTCACGTCTGTTGATATAGATTTGAATCTGAAAGGGGAACCACATCTGAATCCGAACATGTATAAATCCAAAATTCTCCTCTTGAAATAAATAATGATGTTTCTTGTTTTTTTGTAAAAAAGGACATTATATGCTTTTTAAATATCATCCGATCAAATGTTGATATTACCCCACTGATTTTGCTATTATATCTCTCCAGAAACTTCTCCATTACCGTCCTCCTCTATCATGTATACATTATTCAGTGGTTAGGATTCCACTTTAATAAAATCAAATATACCCTATTGGAGGATGGTTTTAAAGCTTCAGTTGCGGCAGAGCCGCCCTGGGGACGATTTGTTCAGCGAAAATTTTGCCCAACCGTAAGCTTTTTAGAGGGGAATTACGAAAGTTTGAAATTCTGCAACATTTAAACTATAGTAATCGCATAAAGAAAGTTGCCATTGCGAGGGCGTTAGCCAGAAGCAATCTTAATAGTGGGATTGCTTCGCTGTCGCTCTCAATAACCAGCACATGCCAACTTATTTAATACGCCTACTATAAATATACATAGTAACAGAAAACCTTTTCACAAGGAATATGGGAATGAAATGTCCGCACTGTTTAGAATCATTTCACGACTTTTATGAAGTAATCCCCGTTGGCAACGATGCAAATGGCGATTGGGGTGTCATTAGCAGGAAATGCCCATCCTGTGAACGGGTGGTACTGGTTTTAGGGAGCGGGAAAATTGGCAGTATCGGGGGACGACACATTCTTGAGTACATCAAGGATGAGCGTCTCATTTATCCTCGGGCACCGAGCCGTGTGCCGCTCTCGAAGGAAGTCCCTGATGCATTTGCAAAGGAATATCGAGAGGCATGTACCGTTCTGGCCGATAGCCCAAAGGCAAGTGCAGCCCTGAGCCGTCGTTGCCTGCAACACCTGTTGCGGGAAAGGGCGCAGGTTAAGCCATCCAATCTCGCTGACGAAATCCAGCAAGTAATCGACAGCGGGACTTTACCGGCATACATAGCTGAGTCGATTGATGACGTTCGGAACGTCGGCAACTTTGCAGCCCATCCTATCAAAAGCGAAAGGACAGGGGAGATTGCTGACGTTGAGCCAGGTGAAGCGGATTGGAACCTCGATGTGCTAGAAGCTTTATTTGATTTTTATTTTGTTCAGCCGGCAATAATAAAGAGAAAACGGGAAATCCTGAACCTCAAACTGAAGGAATCTGATAAAAAGGGGACAAAAAAAGTTTAGGCGCTTACAAGATAAACTTTCATGAATAAGGGGAGTAATCACACAGGACTAAGGTAGCGGAGATATAAGCAGGGGGGTGAGAAACTGAGAAGATGGGAAGCTGCGAAGATTAATATTTCAGCTTCTCAGCCTCCCAACTTCTCAACCTCCTGGCTTCTTTACGCCCTCTGCAGTAAAATACCTTCAATAAATCTTCTTGCCTTTGCGCCTTTGAGTAAAAAACACCTTTTATCAATCGTTCTGCATGGGGTTGTTAGTATTTGCCAAACGTATTGCTCGGAGTTGTCTTATTTTCAGGTATTTCCACACGACTTAAGATTCTCAGAAGAAAGAATCAAATAATTCAAAATCTTTACAAAGACCTTTGTTTTTGCATATGGCATCGCTTTCATCCTGAAAAATCAGACCAAGCCCTTGAATCTTCTTTAACAAGAAAAAATGAGGATTTGATTAATCACCAAAAGATGGTATAGTGTTGGGAATATGGATTTTCTATGCTCGCTTTATCATATTACCATGGACCTACTTCTTTTTGTGCAAGATTATTTACCATGAATGTTATCAGGAGTCTCATCCGCCCTGTGTTTCTAAAAAGTTTTGGAAACATCGCTTTATTCCTTTTGTTTTCACTCATTCTCTTACCCATGCGTGCCTTTTCGGAAGCAGACAGATTAAAGATTTTTCCCGAACAGGTAGCCATTGACGATATCGTTCATATACCAACCGGTGAAAAGGTGCAGTTTCTTCATTTACAAAATTTCCTGGATTGTGCCCGTGTCATCTACGTCGGCGAAATTCATGCGAATAAGGCGTCGCATCAGGTTCAACTAAAGGTGCTCAAGGCCTGCTATGAGAAATTTGGAAACACGTTTACCGTTGGGATGGAGATGTTTACAAGGCCATATCAACCTTTTTTAGATCAATGGACCTCTGGAGAAATTGACGAACAAAAATTCCTGGAAGACACTCACTGGGACAAGGAATGGGGATACGATTACCTTTTGTATAAAGACATCTTTGACTTTGTTCGCGAAAAGAAAATCTCTCTCCTCGCTTTAAATGCACCAAAAGACATGGTGCGCATGGTGAGTAAAAAGGGCTTGAAGGATTTAAGCGAGGAAGAAAAACGGCTGCTCCCTGAAATTGATACCTCTGATTATTTTCACCGGGTCTATCTGGAACGGGCAGTCCGTGAACATGTGGACCATTCGGCCGGGTTGGAGAAATATAATGACGTGCAGAGTTTGTGGGAAGAGTACATGGCTCAGACGATTGCAACCTATCTGTCCTCATGGGAGGGCAAAGACAAAAAGATTCTTGTCTTTGCCGGAAACGGCCATATCATATATGATTTTGGTATTCCCAAGAGAGTATTTCGGCGCAATTTCCTGCCGTACTACACGATTTATCCAGCCGAATTCCAAGGGAACAAACCCACCTCTGACCAAAACCTGTTTTTAGCAGATATTCCCCTGGAACCTGCCGATTTTGTATGGATTATTCCTCCTCCTGCAATGCAGGAAAAGAGGATCTATTTAGGAGTTCAGATCCAAAAAACCAGTGATAATAAATTGATTATAGAAGCAATAACTCCAGAGAGTCCTGCGGAAAAGGTGGGATTCAAGACAGGAGACGTTATCCTATCGGTCGACGGAAAAATGGTGAAAAGCGTTATGGAACTGGTTCACTACCTTCAGACGAAGCATTTTGGAGACACCTGCACGGTGGTAATCGAACGGAACGGAAACACGCTTTCTTGTGAAGTCTCCCTTTTTGAAATAAAACAAAAATAATAATCCACCCAAAGACACAAAGGACGCAAAGAATGTTGTAAGTTGTAAGTTGAGCTTTTAACTGTCAACTTATTTAAAACTTTGCGATTTTGTCGCCTTTGCAATAAAACTATCAAGACTATGCAAACAAGGCTATCACCACAATATAACCCCAAAGAGATCGAAGACAAATGGTACCATTTTTGGGAGCAAGAGGAGAGCTTTCACAGTGTACCAGACTCATCGAAGGAACCCTATACCATTGTCATCCCTCCTCCCAATGTAACCGGGGTACTTCATATGGGACATGCCCTGAATAACATTCTTCAGGATATTTTAATCCGCTGGCGACGTATGCAGGGCTACAATGCCCTCTGGATGCCTGGCACAGATCATGCCGGTATTGCCACCCAAAATGTGGTCGAACGGGAACTGGGAACCAAACGCATCAAACGCGATGAATTGGGACGGGAACGTTTTGTGGAAGAGGTCTGGAAATGGAAGCATAAATACGGTTCGACCATTATTCAACAATTAAAAAAATTGGGAAGCTCGTGCGATTGGGCACGTGAACGCTTCACGATGGATGATGGCCTTTCTGCGGCGGTAAAAGAAACCTTTGTGCGCCTCTATAAGCGCGGCTTAATTTACAAGGGCACCTACATCATTAACTGGTGTCCCCGCTGTCGCACTGCCCTCGCTGATGACGAGGTCGAGCACGAAGAGCATGAAGGGCACCTGTGGCACATAAAATACCCGTTCAAAGACGCTCCGCATCTTTTTCTGATTGTGGCTACGACACGCCCTGAAACCATGCTGGGAGACGTTGCCGTAGCGGTTAACCCGCGGGATGACCGTTATAAGGACATGATCGGAGAAATCCTCACCCTGCCCATTGTTGGGCGCGAACTGCCAGTCATTGCCGACGAATTCGTCGATCCGTCATTTGGAACGGGCGCCGTGAAGGTTACCCCTGCCCATGACCCTAACGACTTTGAGATGGGAAAACGACACAATTTAACGCCCGTTGTCATTATGCAGGAAAATGGCGTTATGAATGAATGTGCCGGGGATTACGAGGGAATGGACAGATTTGAGTGCAGGGATGCACTCGTTGAAGAATTAAAATTAAAAAGATTTATTGAAATGGTTACCCCTCACCAGCATTCGGTAGGACATTGTTATCGCTGCCACTGCGTTATCGAGCCATATCTTTCCGAGCAATGGTTTATCAGGATGCGCCCCCTTGCGGATGCTGCTATCAAAGCGTCACAGAACAAATCCGTCATTTTCTTCCCCGAACGTTGGGAAAAGATATACCTTAGCTGGCTGGAAAATGTCCGTGATTGGTGTATTTCAAGACAGATTTGGTGGGGTCATCGCATTCCTGCCTGGTATTGCCAGGACTGCGGAGAAGTTACCGTGGCAGACAATACCCCGGTGAAGTGCTCAAAATGCAGCGGCACTACCCTGAAACAGGATGAGGATGTGCTTGATACCTGGTTCAGCTCTGCCTTATGGCCATTTTCTACCATGGGTTGGCCGGCGGAAACACCGGAGCTACGGTACTACTATCCAACCTCTACCCTTGTTACCGACCGGGGAATCATCTATTTCTGGGTAGCACGCATGGTCATGATGGGTCTTGAAATAATGAACCACGTTCCATTCACGAACGTCTATATCCATGGAACCATCCTCGATGAGCAGGGCCGCAAGATGAGTAAATCACTGGGAAATGGCATTGACCCTCTCCTCATGATTGACCAATACGGTGCAGACGCCCTGCGATTTTCGATTATTGTCCTGACTACAGAAGGTCAGGATATAAAGCTTTCAGAGAGCAGATTTGAAATGGGGCGCAACTTCACCAACAAATTGTGGAATGCAGCGCGCTTTATCCTGATGAACCTGGAAGAAGAACACCCGCAAGAAATGAATATCGAATCCACAGATTATCAATTTGAAGACACGTGGATCCTGAGCCGGTTGACTACTACGATTAAGGCATGCACATTATACTTAGAGCAATTCAAGTTTAACGATGCCGCAATGAAGATCTATGATTTTATGTGGCACTCCTTTTGTGACTGGTACCTGGAAATCATCAAAACACGCCTGTATAATCCCGTAAACCATAAAGACAAAAAGGTAGCACAAACTGTACTTGCGAAAGTCTTTCATCAAATACTCCAGATACTCCATCCTTTTGTTCCTTTTATCACTGAGGAATTATGGCAGCATTTAAAAAGTATCGTTGTAAAAAGTAGAATTGACACCCATGAAAATATGCACAGCAAATGTATTGTGGGCAGTTTCTGGCCGAAGGTAGATAAACGGTATGAGGATCCATCCGCTGAAGAAATCATGATCATCCTGCAGGATATCATTCGTGCAATCCGGAATATCCGGAGTAAAATGAATATCAGGGATAAACAGAAGCTGAACACCGTCATCTCTCTCTCTGAAGACGTCAAATACGAATTAAGCGGGCATTCGGATCTCCTTAAACGGATGGCCAATATCGATCAACTGGAAATCGGTGTGAATCTTACAAAACCAGCCAATGCCGCTTGTGAAGTTCTCGGGAAAATACAGGCCTTTGTCCCGCTTACAGGCATTATTGATCCGGGTACGGAAAAGGAACGTCAGACAAAACACCTGAAACAACTTGAAGATCATTTAATGATTGTACGGGGCAAACTGGAAAACAAGAATTTCGCTGTGCGGGCACCTGCACATGTAGTGGCAATGGAACAAAACCGGGAAAAGGAACTGTTAGAACAAATAACGAAAGTAAAACTTATTTTAAATGATCTTGGATAAGGAACTATGAAAATACGATATTTAATTTCTTTATTATTACTCAGTATTGTGCATTTTACTCTGACTTCTCCCCTCCATGCTGAAGCGCTAAAGTCGGGTGTAATGACCAAAAGATGTCCGACATGTAAGAAACTATATCCGGAAGGAACAAAATTTTGTGGTGACGACGGGGCAAAACTACCAGAGATTTCCACAAAGATGATATGCCCGGATTGTAAAAAAGAGGGCATCGCGGGAGAGAAATTTTGCAAAGAGCACGGGAAGAAACTCATTCCATTCACGGAAACACCTCCGGTGAAAGATGCTGATACCTCGAATCAAAAGAAAGAACTTGCTAAGAAATATTATAAAGAAGGCACTGATTATTGCGATTCCGAGTCATACGACTCAGCTATCGCATCATACAAAAAGGCTGAAGAGGCATATCCTGATTTTCCCGCTCTTCATTACAACATGGGATGGCTATACAGCAAACTGGGAAATGCAGAACAAGCCATTCATCATTTACAAAAATATATTGTTCTGGCTCCCGACGCCAGTGATATTACCGAGGTGCAGAGTTACATTGTCGTTCTTAAAAACGCCATAGAAAAACGCACGCAAGTCATGGATACCTTCAGAAACAGAGACGAAACCATGAAAAAGGCGCTCGTTGAACAAAAGGGTAAATATGGAAGCGTCACGGTGCCGGCAGGTGAATTCATTATGGGTACGAACGAAGCGCGGGAAGATAGCTACCCTGAACATATGGTCTACCTCGATGCATTTGAAATCGACTGTTATGAAGTGACAAATGCACAATATTGGGAATTCCTGGATTATATGAAGAAGACGAATGATCACAGCAAATGTTTTAAAGACGAGCCAAGTGGAAAGGACCATATTCCCAGATTTTGGGATAATGAATACTATAATGTCCCTGATTATCCTGTTGCACGGATTGACTGGTACGATGCCTATGCGTATGCCGCCTGGGCAGGAAAACGGCTTCCTACCGAGGCGGAATGGGAAAAGGCGGCACGGGGATTAGACGGGAGAAAATTTCCGTGGGGAAACGAGTGGGACCCTGCACGGTGCAATCTCAGCGGTGATCCCAAACCGGTAGGTAGTAATGAAGGCGGAAAGAGTGTCTACGGTTGTTATGATATGGCCGGTAGTGTCCACGAGTGGTGTGCCGATTGGTATCTGGATACATATTATGGTGAAGCCCACAACAAGAATCCCAAAGGCCCGGACATTGGTCTTCGAAGGGTTATACGGGGAGGATCTCGTTTTTCACAGCCATTTCAGGTGCGAACAAACACCAGAAAATCTGAGCAATCGGATTTGTTTAATGTAGCGCTGGGATTTCGTTGCGCAAAGGATGTTAAAGCAAAGTAATTTCAGAAATCCTTTTTATTTTTAAAGTAATGGAACCGGCTGGGGGTATTTTTTGTTTTAGAGAACGTATTTTAATATAGCGGAATTTCAAACCAGCTTATCCCCTCCTTTTAAGTGGAGAGGGAAGCCCTCCTCCAGGCTCAGTAGAGCGACCAGACTGGTCGCCTTACAATAACGAGGAGATTAAAGTTGCTGCCGAGGGCAGCCTAATTTAATGATTAGGAATTTCAATCTTTTGTAATTCCCCTCTAGAAAGAGGGGATTAAGAGGTGTGTACATAATGCCATAACACACCCCCCGGCCCCTTTTTTTAGAGGGGAGATTTAAAGTCGTTGCCAAAGGCAACCTAATTTAATGATTAGGAATTTCAAACTTTTTGTTATTGCCTTACACTTACGGCTGGTTCAATCTTGCAGATTGAACCATATATTTGAACGATACTCTAACGCTTGTGCTGTGAGACGGAATTATATCAAACGTTTCGGTTCAATCGAGGACGATTGAACCAGCGAAGGGAGTGGGTAAAAAAGTCGTTGGGTTTTTGTCTTTTAAAACCCAACCTAATTTATGCGTCGTGTTGATTAACGTCATTATGTGCCGTACCTTTAATAACTTTTTTTGAAAGGAGTAAATGAGTGAAACGGATAGGATATTTTGTAGGTATTGTTGCTATTGTAGGTATGATTTTGGCCTCTTACACAGGCAAAGCCACATATGCCTCCAGTTGTTGTGGTACGAAGGAGGCCTCTGCTGCTGAAAAAGCAGATGCAAAGTGTTTGGTTTGTGGTAAGGCTGTTGAAAAAGACAAAGGCGTTAAGGTAGAATGCGAAGGAAAATCAGTCACTTTATGCTGCAATGATTGTGCAGCCGCATTTAAGAAGGATCCTTGCAAATTTTGTGATGATGAAAAATGTGATAAACGGAAGGAACATCACAAAGAAGGCCATCATTAAAAAAGAGCACTTGATAGTAGCTTCAGAAAAGTAGCCACGGAAGGCGTCCTTGCATTTTTTCAATGCAAGGACGCCTTTATTTATAGAAAACATTACATCAACTCTTTTATCTTATCTTTCAGCTCCTTCAGATCTGAAGATTTGACAATATAAGCATTCGCAGACCACGACATAAAATCATCCTTGTAACTGGTGTACGCCGTGTTAATAATGACGGGAATCTTTTTATGCTCACTTAAGATTTTCCCCATTGCTTCAATTCCGTTCATCTTAGGCATCGTGATATCCATGATAATCAAGTCCGGCAATTGTTCCTTTACCTTTTTTATAGCTTCAAGGCCATCCCGCGCGATAATAATATTATACCCGTCCAGAGACAGCTCCTTTTCATAAAGTAAGAGTTGATTTTTATCGTCTTCAACAACGAGAATTGTTTTCATATGTCACCTCCCCAAAATTTAAGCCGTGTCCCTTTTACCGGCAAGAAAATAGAAAATGTCGTGCCTTCCTTTAATACACTTTTTACTCTTATGAAACCATTATGATCGTCAATAATTTTTTGTGATACCGCCAAACCGACTCCGGTTCCATCTACCTTTGTAGTAAAAAACGGAACGAATAGATTTTGCATAACCTCCGGTGCCATTCCTTCACCTGTATCAGTAATATCAATTTGTATGCACTCATCTTCCATCAGGGTCTCTATAGTTAATTTCCCGCCCTGAGGCATGGATTCGGCAGCATTTTTTATCAGATTTAAAAACACTTGTTTCAATTGTGTTTGATCAACAATAATTTTAGGTATTATTGAATTAAATTTTTTGTCCACTTGAACAGGGATGCTTTTTAAATATGGTTCCATCAAGGAACAGGTATTTTCTAACAGTTCGTTTATTTGAATCAATGTCTTGACGGTTTTGATAGGTTTACTAAAATCCATAATATTTGCAAGAATTTTTTCCAGGCGGTTAACCTCTTCAATAATAACCTCAGTATTCTGCTTAACTTTTTCGTGATCAGCATATTCCCGCAATAAAATGCGGGCGAATCCGCCAATAGTCACAAGCGGATTCCGGATCTCATGGGCAATATATGCCGCCATGTTCCCGATAACTGCGAGTCTTTCCGAACGAATCAGCTTTTCCCTGGTTTCTTTAAGCTGCCGGTTTTTTTCCCCTAATTTCCTATATGCCTCTGCATTCGAGATTGCCAATGCCGCCCGGTTTGCAAAAATACTCAAGAGCTCCACTTGTTCATCGCTTATCGGTTTACGGCTGTAAACATTATCTGCACAAATGACCCCAATAGTTTTGTCTTTAACTACGAGTGGTACACAGACAAATTCGTTTGCGTCAATGGCGTTTATAAATTTTTTATCAATATTTGGATTGCTAAAGGCATTCTTCTCGAGAATCATTTTTTTTGATTTTACACATGAGACAATAATTTCCTTTTCATCCGTTAAAGGAAATGCCATCAATCGCGTAGTCATGCACAACGGCGTATCGTACCGGTGTGTTTCCTCCGACGCTTTCACAAGATCTTCCAGACTCTCGTACTTATTTGTTATTTCACTCCATATCTTATTTGCCTCTTCTAAATTGGAAGGACCAACAGCCATTTTACCGTAGATGATATCCTGTTCTTTTTCCACCAGGAAAAGCCGTGCGCGATTAAATCCCAGCGCAGTGCCAGCAGTTACACAGGTCAGGATCAAATACAGCAACCGGTCAATCTGCAGCGTCCCCTGCATCAACTCTGCAAGGTTTCTCAATAAAGAAAGCCTGCGAACCTTCTCTTCCTCCCGGGTACTGTCTAAGGAAAGTTTAAATAAGTGAGTAACATTATTCTTCTCATCTCTGATGGGTGTTGTAATATTTTTAATGTATTTTCTTTCCCCTTTTTCGGTAACAAGCTGGATTTCATGGCACACTTTTTTCCCGGTAGAAAGCGCCTGCAGAACAGAACAATGCTGTGAATCCTGGCACTCGCAGCTATAGACCTCGCGACACTTTCGGCCTACAGGGTCATATTGCAAATTCAGCATGGCGGAAAGCATCCTGTTCGCCCAAATAATAGTAAGATCTTTATCGAGCACCGCTAAACCGGCATCAAGCGCATCGGTAAGATTATTGATAATATTGTCGGCATTATCTTTTAAAACATACGGTACCATGGTAATCCGCTCCTTTATATCATTACATTCCCGTTCTCGATCCTCTTGCGTTCAAGGCACAGAAAATGCAATTCAATCATTTTTTCAGCACTACCTCATGAAATCAGCTTAAGGGGTTTTTCCTGCATCGATCCATACCGGGAAACAGGAGATACATTCCTTACCGCCCTTTCATAGAGAGCGAGATATTCTTTTGCGCTTCTTTCTAAAGACCAATCCTGCGACATCCCATTTTTCATATAATTTGTCCACATAGCCTTGTCTTTAAATAAATCCATAGCCCGTATAATCGTGGCGAATAACAAATCTGAATTGTATTCCTTAAAGGAAAACCCATTGGCCTTTCCGTTACTCACAGGTTCTGAACGGACATCGGTAATAGTATCGGCAAGCCCACCCGTACTTCGTACAATCGGAATGGTCCCGTATTTCAGGCTGTACAATTGATTCAATCCGCAAGGTTCATATCGTGACGGCATTAAAAAAATATCTGCACCTGCCTCAATCTCATGAGCTGAACACTCATCAAAGGTAAATTGCACGGCTACTTTTTTAGGATAGGTTTTTGCGTAATTATTAAACAATTCATGATACCATGGATCGCCAGTCCCTAATAAAACAAACTGAATGTCCGTATTCATTAAATCCCGGAATTTATCCACAACTAAATCCAGGCCTTTTTGACTTGTCAGGCGAGTTATCATTCCAATCAGGGGGCAATCTTTTTCCGGAAGCTTATATTTTCTTTGCAAAGCCCTTTTGCAAAGTTGTTTTCCATGGAGCTTTTTCAATCCATAATTTGCAATAATGAATTTATCTGTTTCCGGATTCCACAGGGTATAATCAATTCCATTAATAATTCCGCAGATATCTCGCGCACGTTCTCTCAGCACCCCATCGAGACCTGCTCCATATTCGGGCGTTTGAATCTCTTCCGCATACGTTTTACTTACGGTAGTAATCAGGTCACTAAAGACAATGCCCCCCTTCAGAAAATTTAATTTGCCGTAAAATTCCAATTGTTTTGAGTTAAAAAGGCTCCAATCTAACCCTGTCAATTTCATATCCCAATGCCAAAACCAGCCCTGGTATGCAAGGTTGTGAATGGTCATGACTGATTTCGTATTTTCGAAAAATGACCTTCCGGTATACTTTGTTTTCAAATAAACCGGAACAAGGCCTGTCTGCCAATCATTACAGTGCACGACATCCGGACGTATCTTGAGTTTTTTAACAACTTCGAGTGCACCCAAAGCAAAAAAAATAAACCGTTCACTATTATCCTCAAAATCCCTCGCTGTCCCGGGGTAATTATACAGACCATCACGACCGTAATATGGTTCATGGTCTAAAAAATAAATAGCCACCTTCGATTCCTGCAAACACCCCTTATAGACATATCCGGATTTTAGTTTGTCACCAATTCTTACCTCAAACTGGATATCCGTTTTTGCCAAAGGATAAGCGCTTTCTTTTATACTGCGATAGAGGGGCATAAGTACGACAATCTCTACCCCCAGTTTTTGCAAATTTTTAGGAATTGCCCCTGCCATATCAGCAAGGCCACCGGTTTTAGCGAATGGCGCCACTTCAGATGATAAGTAGACAACGTTCACGATTATAGTGCTGCTGCTTTCTTTTCTATATTAACATCTCTGAGAAATTCTGCAGCGTTCTCCGGCGAAACGGTATTAATGTAAAAACCACTACCCCATTCGAAACCTGCAACTCTTGTTAATCGCGGAATAATCTCGATATGCCAGTGATAATGCTCTATCTCTCCGAAAGAAAACGGCGTCGTATGGATAATATAATTGTAGGGAGGAAACTCCAGTGCGGTCTCAAGCTTGAGGAGTACGGTACGTAATACTTGCGCCAATTCTTCCGTTTCAAGCTTTTGCAAATTCTCAAAGTGGGAGGAATGAGTCTTTGACAGAATCCACACCTCGAAAGGGAACCGGGAGGCATATGGCGCAAACGCAACAAACATCTCTTCTTCATATACGATTCGTGTGCCGGTAGAGAGCTCCTGCTGAACCATATCACAAAAGAGACATCGTCCCCGGTACTTATAAAATTCTTCGCATCCGCTCATTTCATGCATAACTGATATTGGCACAATGGGGGTAACAATTAATTGCGAATGAGAGTGTTCCAAAGTTGCGCCCGCTGCCGTTCCAACATTTTTGAAAAGTAAACCATAGATAAATCGTCTGTCTTTTTTCAAATCAATAAGCCGGTCCCGGTATGTCCACAATATCTCCTCTACCTGTTTGTCCTCCAGCTCTGTCAATGAGGCAATATGTTTCGGACTTTCGATAATCACCTCATGCGCCCCAATGCCGTGCATTGAATCATAGATTCCCTCACCATGCTTATTTAAATTGCCCTCTATTCTTAAAGCAGGAAATTTGTTCGACACGACCCTTACTCTCCAGCCCTTCGTGTTAGCCTGAGTGCCTCTTTCCCTATACGCCATAATCTCAGGTGGTGTTTTATCCTCGTTACCCTCACAAAAAGGGCAAAATCCTCCTTTTATGAACTGTGGTTCCGACTTAAAATCGGTCGGTCGCATAGCTCTTTCTGTAGCAATAATAACCCAACGACCTGAAATAGGGTCTTTTCTAAGTTCCGGCATGTTTCGTCACCCTCCACTGATCTGATAAAATAATCTTAAAACCGTTTCATTTTCAAAATTTGAAAACATATTGCAGTTCATGTTAGGTGGCGCGGACAAACTCCGTTTGTCCGTGTGTTAACAAGACCTAGACCAATTTGCATGCACTCACGGACAAGCAAAGCTTGTCCGTGCCACCCATGATGCCCGAAAATATGTGCATCAACTTTCAAAAATCTAACGTGGTACGTTTTTGAAAATTTTTAAAAATAGCGCTATTTGCCGCGCAGTGTGGGGGCGAAACATTTGCTGTGATTGGCATACATGCATTTATACCCAAACTGGCAATGCTTCGCCCTTATTCTTTCAAAAACCTAAATTGTTACTTTCCTGGAAGTTTTTTAAGTGATTCTTTTGGATGTTCGATCTTTTTCCAATATTCTTTGTAT
This sequence comes from uncultured Candidatus Brocadia sp., assembly GCA_964490485.1. GTDB lineage: Bacteria > Planctomycetota > Brocadiia > Brocadiales > Brocadiaceae > Brocadia. The sequence continues at coordinate 38,574 of CAZBCT010000017.1, forward strand.
TGGAACTTTGGACTATGTTCACTATCATGACAGACCTCACAACTTCTTTCATCTGTTGAACCATACGCATCATTTACATTTTTAATATGCTTATTTCCGGCACCATGACAGCTTTCACACCCTGCGTTTATTAAGTTCTGATTTTTTTCATAATTCAAAAATCCGGAAACTTCCCCATATCCTGTTGTATGGCACTTAATACATTCAGGATCGTATTGATGACCGACACCCACCAGGGTATTATAGGCCTTAGCATGTGTAGTTTTGTACCAGTGATCGTATATTATTTTATGACACACACTACAAGCAAAACTCCCTGTATATGACAATCCATTTGGTAGAGGTGCTTGAGGTATTTTACTTAATAAATCTTCCTCTGTTAAGGTGTGTTGATATTCCTGTAATAATGCTATCATCTCTTGTGAATCATTATACGTATGGTCTAATGGAATAACTTCAACCGACTTTCTTTCTATTGTTTTCTTATTTACTCCGTACTTTGCTATTCCAATATACCTGCCTCTCATTCCAGAAGAAACAACCGGGGTGTTGTTAACATAGGTTATTGCATCCTTTGGCTCCTCGATATTATGACCGGCAATAATCAATTCTATATCCGGGAAACATTTTGCAATCTCTCTTGATTCCTCCAGGGATGCGTGTGAGAGTAACACGATGAGATTTACCTTGTTTCTCAATTGTTTGACGAAAGGCTTTAGTGCCTTTATGGGTTCAGAGACAGTTATATATTCACTTATATTGGAATTCAGCAATGACTTGGAAAGGATACCTAAAAAGGCAATTTTTACAGGAGAACCAAGATCAAAATATTTCTTTATAATAGTTTGATTGATTTTTATTGGAAATGGAGCATCAATATTTACATTGGTGGAAAGAAACTCTACGCTCTGTGTCTGAGATAAAAAACTGAGTATCTGAGGATTAATTTCGATATCTTTTTCACCAAGATTGTGCAACAGATAACCCATTAACCCCAATGCGCGACACAATGTCTCTGTCTTTATCTCATCCTGCCGACCGTAACTTTTCGTGAGATCACCAAAACTTATCGGTAAGACGTGATTTTTTTGATTTCGAAAGAAATCGATAAAAGAATACCTCTTAGCAATACCTCCAAGTTGCCCTTCATAACAGCCGCAAGGTTCTAAATTTCCTAATTCTTCCCCGGAAAATATTATGGCAAACTCATTTGAATAAGCATAGCTCTTTTCCCGTGGGAAAAATAAAAAAAAAATGAACAAATGTAAAAGCAATCTCTTCATAGAAATCAATTCCTATCTATCCTTTTATTTCGCCATTTATAGGAATATGAATGATTGGTTGAATAGTGCTGTTTGTATATATCTTCAAGCTACCGGTAATTTTCCCGACATTCGAATCTTTCCCTAGTGTTATATTTATCTTCTTACTAGTATCATTTAATTCAGACACCGTGTAATTTATTGTGTCTGGATCAACTTCGATCTTTTCGATTTTTACTTCTTTATTCATAATACTAAGAATTACCGTCTTATAAATATCCTGATCTTTAGATATTTTGCCGAAAGATACTATTTCGGGGTAAAATGTAATATCTCCAATAACTTCTCCGGAAAATGGTATGTCTATTCTTTCTTGTTTATTACTACTTGTATATATAAAAATAACCCCAGTAAATTTACCAATGTATTCATAATTGTTATGAGTAACTTGAAAACGATACGTACCATTCTTATCTGCTTTATTCTCTGTAAATGAAATATAGGGATTCGGGGATTCAACTTTTTTTACCTTAATTTTTAATTCTGGTATTGTCTTTACTTCAACACTCCTTGTACAAGAATCTCCTTTTCTTATGATGCCAAAACTAATTAGTCGCGGATTAACAGTAACTTCTTCGATTACTTCTCCTGCTATAGTAAGTTTCACTGACGAAGACTCCGGATCATTAGAATTCACGGTAACAGATTTTGACACCCTCCCTACATAGCGGCCTGGATTGAATTTAACCTGCACCTCGCCTGCTTCATCCTTAAGTAAACGACTTTTCGATACCAGGGCTGCGGTACAACCACATGACGATTTAACATTAGTTACTATCAATTCAGCAGATCCCTGATTTTTAAACTTAAATCCATGTTCAACAATCTCGCCAATATAGATCTTACCAAAATTATAGGTTTGTTCTTCGAACACTATTTTCGGTCTATCCAACATGTTATCAATCTCAATGTTATCTTGCTTTACAATAGCAGATGCAAAAACTCCTGAATATAAAATTGAAACTATCGCTGCATGGATTATAACGAAATACTTTGCAATTAATTTTATCATATATAAGTGTCTCCTTTTTCTCATCACCCTAATATATATTTCTTCTAGAAATAACAATAGTTTATATTTTTACTGTTAGAAAATCAATATTGATAATCCATAAACACGAAGAGCTGGGCAATGGGGAATGTCCCCATAAAACCCAGCTCTTCATGATGCTAACTCCAGTG
>CAZBCT010000018.1:0-38532 GCA_964490485.1 uncultured Candidatus Brocadia sp.
TGTATTCAACAAACAGCTCGAAATGGAAAAATACAGCCGCATGGTGCCGGTAACGCAGATCGAGGCCAATGAATTTAACCTGAACATTCCCCGTTATATTGATAGCCAGGAGTCCGAAGACATTCAGGATATTGAAGCGCATTTGCTGGGCGATATACCCAATATAGATATTGAGGCCTTGCACCCGTATTGGGACGTTTATCCAGCTATGAGAAAGACATTATTCATGACGGGATGCCGTGTCAATTACAGCAAGCTGCTTATTGCCCATGATGCCATAAAATCCACCATTTTCTCTCACCCGGAGTTTACTGCTTACAGCAAAAAAGTAGACGGCGTATTCAGCCAGTGGAAGACCAAAAACACGCCAAAACTGAAAGGCATTGCCGTTGGCGGTAAACCCAAAAAACTGATCCACGAAATATCGGAAGGGTTATTGCAAGCATTTTCCAGCTTAAAGCTGATAGGCAAATATGATGTTTACCAGCATCTCATGGTTTACTGGTCTGAAACCATGCAGGACGACGTGTATGCCCTGGTAAGCGATGGATGGGAAGCAGGAAAGGAAATTGAGAGGGATAAAAAACAATGGGAAGGACGCCTCATACCCAAAGGGCTTATCATTGCCCGCTATTTTCCGGCAGAGCAGAAGGCCATTGAACATTTAGAGGCCGACTGTGATGCGATTGTCAGGCAAATGGAAGAGATGGAAGAAGAACACGGCGGGGAAGAAGGATTGATGGCTGATGCCAAAAATGACAAGGACAAGATTACTAAGGCGAGTGTGCAGAAACGCGCTAAAGAATTGACAATGGACAATGGAGAATTGACAACTGAGGATAAAGAGGAAATTAAAGTGTTGCAGGATTATTTGAAACTGACAGAACAAGAAGCGGAAGTCAGCAAGAAAATCAGAGATGCGCAGGCTGCTCTGGAGAAAAAGGTCATGGATAAATACAAAGCCCTTACCGAAGCCGAAATAAAAACCCTGTTGGTGGAAGATAAATGGATGGCCACGCTTGAAAGGGATGTAAAAACCGAAATGGAACGTATCAGCCATCGGCTCACCGGACGTATAAAGGAACTGGCGGAACGGTACGATACTACCGTGATCGCCTTGACTAACGAAGTGGATGTTTTGGAGAAAAAGGTAAACAGGCACTTGGAAAAAATGGGGTTTGTATGGAAGTAAAAAATAATAAAGCCAGTCTTAGGCTTTATGGCAATTTATTAAGCGATATTAAAACCCGCATTCGTCAGGCGCAGGTTAAGGCAGCGCTATCCGCAAATGCCGAGATGATAGCCATGTATTGGGATGTAGGCAGGATGATTTATGAAAGGCAGCAACATGAAGGATGGGGAACTGGAGTGATTCCACGATTGGCAAAGGATATTCGTAATGAACTGCCAAAGGTAAAAGGGTTTTCTGAGCGGAATATCGGATATATGATTCGCCTTGCCCGCGAGTACGAAGACCCTGCAATTTTGCAACAGCCTGTTGCAAAATTGCAGCAGCCTGAAAATAAAGATGTTTTAAAAGTGCCACAAGCTGTGGGTCAATTGCCCGCAAATGAACATTCGGTAATTGTGCAACGGCTTGTTTCCCAAATCCCATGGGGTCACAATATCCTGCTCATGGAAAGGGTCAAAGACCTATCCAGCCGTTTCTGGTATATGGAACAAACCATTCAAAACGGATGGAGCAGGGATACCTTGGGGTTGATGATTAAAAGTGGCACACACTTACGGCAGGGAAAGGCGGTATCGAATTTCAGCTTTACTTTACCTGACCCGCAGTCCGACCTTGCCCGGCAGTCATTGAAAGACCCGTATATTTTTGATTTTCTGACACTGACAGAACCTTTTAATGAACGCGAGATGGAAACGGAACTGATAAAACATCTTGAAAAATTCCTGCTTGAACTGGGTGCTGGATTTTCTTTTGTCGGGAGACAATATCAACTGACTATCAGCGATAAGGATTTTTATATTGACCTTTTGTTTTATCATCTCAAACTGCGCTGCTTTATCGTGATCGAACTAAAAAAAGGTGATTTTAAGCCGGAATACGCGGGCAAGATGAATTTTTACTGTTCCGCAGTTGATGACCTCCTCAAACACCAGACTGATCAGCCGACGATTGGACTCATTTTGTGTCAGACCAAAGATAAAATCCTTGCCGAGTATGCCTTGCGGGATGTGCATAAACCCATCGGTGTGTCCGAGTATGAACTGACCCGCGCCCTGCCAGACAATCTGAAGTCCAGCCTGCCGAGCATTGAGGAAATCGAAGCGGAACTGAGCGGAAGGGAGAATAATGGATAAGGGAAAATTGAAAATAGATAATTGTCAATTGTCAGCGGCCAATGCTCAACTGAAAAAAGGTTATAAGCAGACCGCGGTAGGGGTTATTCCGAGTGATTGGGTGATAAAGAAAATAGGTGAATGTCTATTGAAAAATCCTGATTATGGAATAAATGCAGCAGCAGTTCCTTACAATGAAGGGTTGCCTGTTTATTTAAGAATTACTGATATAACAGAAGATGGTAAATACTCTAAGAAGAACATTGTCTCCGTTAGCAATATTTCTTCTGTTTCATACTACTTACAAGAAGGTGATTTGGTTTTTGCAAGAACCGGGGCAAGCGTTGGTAAAACGTATCTGTTTGACCCCAAAGATGGCATACTTGTTTTTGCTGGCTTCTTGATTAGAATAAAAGCAAATGACAAAGTTTTGTTACCTAACTATTTGAAATATTTTACACAAACAAAACAATATTGGAATTGGATTGCTGCAAATTCATTGAGAACGGGTCAGCCTGGCATAAATGGGAATGAATATAAAGGACTAACTATCCCCCTTCCTCCCGCCAAAGCCGAACAAACCGCCATTGCCGACGCCTTAAGCGATGCGGATGCGTTCATCAGCAGTCTGGAAAAACTCATTGCCAAAAAGCGGAACATCAAACAGAGCGCGATGCAGGAGCTTCTCACCGGCAAAAAACGCCTGCCGGGGTTTAGCGGGAGGTGGGAGATGAAGAAGTTAGGGGAGATATGTTCACTTTCAAAAGCAAGATTAAATCCGGTTTTATCGACTAAGAATTACAAATGTGTAGAACTTGAACATTTGTCGCAGGAAACTGGAAGATTACTCAATTATGTAGATTCAAGTCAGCAATTGAGTCAAAAATCCTTTTTTGAAAAAGGAGATGTGCTCTTCGGCAAGCTTAGACCGTATTTAAGAAAATTTCTCTTTGCTGATTTTGAAGGAGTATGCTCTACAGAGATTTGGGTGTTAAAACCAAAGGAAAGCGTTGTCAGTAATTTTCTTTATTATTTAATACAAACCAATAGGGTATTAGAATCCGCAAATCAATCAACAGGCACAAAAATGCCAAGGGCAGAATGGAATACTGTTGGCAATCTTGAAATTCTTTGCCCCACCACCAAAGCTGAACAAACCGCCATCGCCCAAATCCTCAGCGACATGAATGCCGAGATAGAGCAGTTGGAGCAAAAGCTGGATAAATACAGGATGATTAAGCAGGGCATGATGCAGAATTTATTAACCGGAAAAATCAGGTTGGTATGAACACTATAGGGGCAGTCAAAGATGTATAATGAGCCAGGATGCTGCTGGAGGGACACTTTATGAGTGAGATACTAAATGTTTACTGTGATGAGAGCTGTCACATGGAAAACGACCGTGAGAAGGTCATGGTTCTCGGTGCGGTGTGGTGCCCATTGGAAAAGGTCAGGGAGATTTCAGTTCGTTTGCGAGAGATAAAGGAACATCATGGCATTAAGCCGGATTTCGAGATCAAATGGACGAAGGTTTCCCCGGCGCAAACAAGGTTTTATCTTGATGTAATGGATTACTTTTTCGATGACGATGATCTTCACTTCCGTGCCTTGATTATTCCCGACAAAACGAAGCTACGGCATGAAGATTTTGGACAGTCCCACGATGACTGGTATTACAAGATGTATTTTGATATGTTGAAGGTAATCCTTAATCCGCATGACCGTTATAGAATATACCTTGACATAAAAGATACGCGAAGCGCTGCTAAGGTGGCTAAATTACACGATGTTCTGTGTAATAACATGTTGGATTTCTCGCGGAATATTATCGAACGTGTACAAACGGTGAGATCCCATGAAGTCCAGATTTTACAGTTAACAGACCTCCTGATTGGAACGATTTCTTATGTGAACAGAGAACGTTCCGGTAATGCGGGAAAGGACGCTTTGGTCGGACGGATGAAGGAGCGTTCCAATTATACTTTGGTAAATTCAACGCTTCTCCGGGAAGATAAGGTTAATCTATTTCATTGGCACGCTTCGGAGAGGTAATAATGGAAAAACCGCACTGGTTGCCGTCAATAGTCACTGTGGATGGAGAATGGAATGATGTTCTTTCGATGCTCTACGGCATTTTTGATAGAGATATAAAACGGGCAAGACGTTTTATACAAGGTAAGCCTGTCTGGTGGGACCGTCGGATTTTAGAAGGTGAGCAATACGAAGAAGGCTTCTGGCATCTCATATCAAAAGATGATCAAAAAACAAAAGATAGGCTTTTTGACCCGCGCCGTGCAGAGCGTCTTCCCTGGTGTGGCCCTACAATAAGCAATGCTGATGACAGCGCTGTTAAGGTATGGGATTTTAAGGAAGCCAGCGGAAGGCTACGCACCTATGTTTGGCTTGAAGATTGGGATTATGTGTTAATTTTAGAAAAACGGGCGCAAAAAATCGGGGAGATTGCTTTTTTAATAACGGCTTTTTATGTAGATGGGGACTCGAAGAAAAGGGATTTGAGGAAAAAGCTCGAAAATAAGGTATCCTAAAATGCAATCGCCGCCCCGAAGGACGGCGAAAGATCTCTTTCTACACATGGCAGATGAGGCTTATAATATTATAATGCATAGACGCGTTCTGTCAATTAGAATTTTGCTGTCTGTTTAGTCCGATAAAAAGTTGAATTTGTTGGTGGCTATATAATTGTTATAAAGGCATGATGCAGAATTTATTAACCGGGAAAATCAGGTTGATATAATGGAAAGATTCAAAAATACGTACCGCATACCATCGGCACGGGCGCCGTGGTGGGATTATTCATGGTTCGGGCGTTATTTCATCACCATTTGTACCGCACAGCATGAATGTATCTTTGGCAAAATTCGCGACGGACAAATGAAACCATCACCCATGGGCGAAATCGTTTTGCTGGAATGGGAACAATCATTTCAAATTCGGGCGGAATTATTTTGCGATGCATTTGTATTAATGCCCAACCATCTGCACACCATTGTGCGAATTGAAAATCCCGATCAAACCACCGTAGAGACGCACGGCCGTGCGTCTCTACGAACGCCGGAACAAACGCCAGCGCCCACGAACAGGGGAATTGCCCATCGTTCGGCCCGATCCATTTCATCATTTGTGGCGGGATTCAAATCATCTGCAACCAAACGCACCAACGAATTTCGCAATACGCCCAAAATACCTGTGTGGCAATCCCGTTTTCATGACCACATCATCCGCAACGCGGATGAATACCATCGAATTACAAATTATATCAGAACCAATCCCGAGAATTGGAAAAAAGATAAATTCTTTAAACAGGAAATTCTATGAGCAGCATCGGCAAAAAAGAACGTGAAACCCAAGACAGGGTGATTGCCTTGTTCCATAAAGAATTGGACTATAGCTACCTCGGCAATTGGGAAGACCGTCCGAACAACTGCAATATTGAAGAAGAAATTCTTCGCAAATATTTACGTGAGAGAAAACGCTATAACAATACCCTGATCAGCAAGGCCTTATATGAACTCGGCAAGGCGGCGAATAACCTGAGCGATGGTTTATACAGTGCCAATAAAAAGGTGTATCAACTGCTCCGTTATGGCGTAAAAGTCAAGGCAGAAGCTGGCGAAAACTATGAGACCGTAGAACTTATTGACTGGAAGCGCCCGCTTGAGAACGAATTTGCCATTGCTGAAGAAATTACTATTCAGGGCAATCGTGAAAAACGCCCTGATATTATGCTCTACGTAAACGGCATAGCGCTTGGGGTGGTGGAACTGAAACGAAGCACGATTTCCATAGGCGACGGTATCCGGCAGCATATTGTCAACCAGCAGAAAGAATTCATCCAGTCCTTCTTCACCACCATTCAATGGGTATTTGCCGGGAATGATACCCAGGGGCTCCGCTATGGAACTATTGGCACGCCTGAAAAATATTTTCTGAAGTGGAAGGAAGAAGGCGAGGGAGATAATCTCCTTGATAAATACCTTTTAAAACTGTGCGATAAGGCACGGTTTCTTGAAATTATCTACGACTTTACCCTGTTTGACGGCGGCATGAAAAAATTGTGCCGTCCGCATCAATATTTTGGCGTCAAGGCCGCTCAGAAGCACGTGAAAAGACGAGAGGGTGGAGTCATCTGGCATACGCAGGGCAGTGGTAAAAGTCTGGTAATGGTGTGGCTTGCCAAATGGATTCTTGAAAATAACCACAATGCACGAGTGGTGGTTATCACCGACCGTGACGAGCTGGATAAGCAGATAGAACGCATATTTACCGATGCTGACGAACGCATGGTGCGCACCCGCAACGGCAAAGACCTGATGGCTCAACTGGGCAAGGCGTTGCCCCGCATGCTGTGTTCGCTGGTGCATAAATTTGGCAGAAGGGGAGTCGATAATTTTGATGCATTCATTGAAGATTTAAAAAGGAGTCCTTCCAATACCATTGGTGAATTATTTATTTTTGTGGATGAGTGCCACCGTACGCAATCGGGCAAGTTGCACAAAACGATGAAGGCAATCTTAAAAAATGCCATCTTTATTGGCTTTACCGGAACTCCCCTCTTAAAACAAGATAAGCAAACCAGTCTTGAGGTATTTGGCAGATATATTCACACCTATAAATTCAACGAGGCGGTGGCGGATGAAGTGGTGCTGGATTTGGTGTACGAAGCCCGTGATATAGACCAGAAGATATCATCGCCTCAAAAGATAGATGAATGGTTTGAAGCCAAGACCCGTGGGTTGAACGATTTTCAAAAATCCGAGCTCAAAAAGAAATGGGGCACTATGCAGAAGGTGCTGAGTTCCCGTTCCAGGCTGGAAAAGATTGTAAGCGACATCGTGTTTGATTTCAATGTAAAACCGCGTTTGAGCGCGGACATGGGAAATGCCATTCTGGTGGCATCGAGTATTTATGAAGCGTGCAGGTACTTTGAGCTGTTTCAAACTACCGAGTTGAAAGGTAAATGCGCCGTTGTTACCTCATATAATCCGTCAACAAGGGATATAACAACGGAAGATACCGGCGCAAATACTGAGACGGAAAAAGAATATATCTACAACATCTATAAATCGCTGCTTGGAAACAAGCCCACCGAGAAATACGAAGACGAGGCGAAGGATAAGTTTATAAAAGAGCCGCCAAATATGAAACTGCTTGTCGTGGTGGATAAACTTCTTACCGGTTTTGATGCGCCCCCTTGCACCTATCTCTATATCGACAAAAGCATGCAGGATCACGGCTTATTCCAGGCTATTTGCAGGGTTAACCGGTTAGACAGCGATGATAAGGAGTTTGGCTACATTGTTGATTATAAAGACCTGTTCAGGAAGGTTGAAGATGCCGTTGCTGTGTACACATCGGAACTGGATTATGATACGTTTGAGAAAGGGGACGTGGATGTATTATTAAAAGACCGCCTGGAGAAAGGCAGGGAACGGCTGGATAATGCCCTGGAAGAAATAGCGTTATTATGCGAACCGGTAGCGCCGCCAAAAGACTCACTGGCTTATATCCGTTACTTCTGTGGTGATCAGGAAAACGAAGAAGACCTAAAAGCCAATGGGGTAAAGAGGACTTCTCTTTATAAACAAACGGTGGCTGTGATACGCGCTTATGCCAATATCGCTGCAGAGATTGAAGAAGCAGGCTATACCCGGGCAGAGATTGCAGAGATTAAAAATAAAGTGGATTACTATCTGAAACTCAGAGAAGAAATCAGGAATGCCAGCGGTGAAACGCTCGATATGAAGACCTACGAAGCTGATATGCGGCATTTAATCGACACGTACATACAGGCGGAAGAACCCAGGACAATTTCGCCTTTTGCTGGTATGTCATTGCTGGATCTACTCGTTAATTCCGGTATTGCTGACGCTATCAACAGTTTGCCCGAAGGAATTAAACGCAATAAAGAAGCAGTGGCGGAAACTATTGAAAACAACGTGCGGAAGAAAATCATTCAAGATCATTTGACAGACCCTGCTTACTTTGAAGAAATGTCAAAGCTTTTACATGAAATTATTAAAGAGAGAAGGACAAATGCCATCGATTATGAAGCATATTTAAAGAAGATCGATGAATTGGCAAAGAAGGTAAATAATCCTGCAAAAGACAAATTGCCGGAATGTATTAAAAATAGTAGCGCCAGACGGGCATTATACAACAACCTCAATCACAATGAGGAGTTGGCCGTTGTAATGGACGAAGCTGTCAGATATGTAAAAAAGGCTGACTGGCGTGGAAATGATGCGAAAGAAAGAGAGATTAAAAAGGCGCTTTATGATATTCTGAAGGATGCCAATGAAGTTGAGCGTATTTTCCCAATCATAAAACAACAGCATGAGTATTGATATGCAGCAAATCAAATTGAGCAATTTGCCTATTGATATAATTCAAAAGAATATTAAGCATATTCATCTGAGTGTTTATCCACCAAGAGGGAGGGTAAGAATTTCTGCTCCCTTATGCATGGACCTGGAAACTATCAGGGTTTTCGCCATATCAAAATTGAGTTGGATAAAAAAACAGCAGCAAAAACTGCTCAGTCAGGAACGGGAAGCCCCAAGGGAATATTTAACACAGGAAAGTCATTACTACCTGGGCAAGCGATACCTGATGAAAGTTGTTGAGCATAATGCTACCCCAAAAGTTATTTTAAAGCACAGTGTTATTGAATTATATGTAAGACCTGACACAAGTACAGAAAAAAAACGGGTTGTTTTGGATGAATGGTATCGTCAAAAACTGAAGGAACTCGTTCCGGAATATATCGTCTATTGGAAGAAAAAGATGGGACTGGAAGATATTGGGTATGCCATAAAAAAGATGAAAACAAAATGGGGCACTTGTACTAGAGAGGCAAGAAGAATCTGGTTAAATCTTGAACTGGCGAAAAAACCCAAAGCATGTATTGAATATATCATTGTACATGAAATAGTGCATCTGTTAGAACGTCATCATAATGAAAGATTTATTGCATACATGGATAAGTATTTGCCAAAGTGGAGATTTTGCAAGGAGGAGTTGAATAATAGTCCTTTACGCCATGAAAATTGGAGTTATTAGCCATAATGAGAAACCGCCACCAACGGGTTTGATGTCCTTTTTATTATCACCAAAAACGGCACCCACCTTAATGGGTTCATTAACCTCGGTAGTCATAGGTTTCTCCCCAAAAGTATCTGTCTTACAATAAACGCAAAAAGAAAGGTACCATTGCGAGCGAAGCGATCCAAATCTTAGCGATTGTTTCGGGCTATTGCACTTGCAATGACACTTGCATGTATACTTATTTACTCCGTTTACTATAGTTGCCTTATCACGACAGTAACCTTTCCGATGAGATGGACGTCGGCCTGCCCTTCGGCAGGGGTAATCGGCTTCATTGTGGGGTGATCGGGTTTCAATTCTATGATGTTTTCCTCTTGTCAAGTTTCAACAATAGCTTTTGATTCGGGATGTATAAAGTGATAGCAGATGTTGATTTGGCAGATGTTTGTGGGGTGATTACAAATTTGGAAAGAGATTTGATTCCACGGCAAATGTAACGCAGGACGTGGGAACGGGAATACCCGATGGTATTAGTGCAACATGAAAGATATGATTCCAATAACGATGAGTATGCCACCAATGATCTCTTTTTCGTACTCTTCGATACTGCAGAGGTTGATCTTCTTTACCCCGCTATAGGCAAGGATGGTCAACACTAACATGCCAGAAATGGTTGTTACGGACAGAATAACGGAAAGCAGCAGGAGTTTACTCCAACTAAAGGTGCTGGCTGCCAGAAATATCGGTAATGCAGCAATACAGGGTGACAAACTTAACATGACGAAGAGAGAGATTGCGATGGTCTTGTCAGAAAATTTTGCATGGTTATGATTATGTGTTCCATGCCTTAACCTTCCGGTAATGACAAAGATGATGCCCAGCACAATCAGGATACTACCCGCCAGGGGCTCAGCAAAGGTTTCAGCATATTTTGTTATGTGAAATCCAAGAATAGCAATGATAAAGCCCAGGAGGGTTGTTGTTATGGAATGCCCCAGCCCCGCAATGGCAGTGATAAAGACGGTTTTCATTAGGCTCCACTTTTGCTCTTTCCCTATCAGGGCAAAAGGCATCCAGTGATTTGGCATGATGGCATGAGTCAGGGCGATAAAGAAGGTTGCTCCGATAAGACTGATAGTGGTGTTGTACATGATAAAAAACCTTTGTGAGTTTTTGGTTTATAATAGTACTCTGTAAAAACTTTTTTCCCCCATTTTCATGAGGACAAGTTTTAGCAAGTTTCTTTCACAACCCCTGGCCCCCTTAGTAAAGGGGGCCAGGGGTTGCGGTTGTGCTACGTTATGTAATCCTGAAGGGTTGTCATTATGATACAAAATGTATTACAATCCAACCATGGCAATCTTTGCATCATCAGCGGCCGTGATGGTCTCTTCAATATCCAGAATAAGTGTTTTTTCTGCTTCTAAGGCGAGAACTGAAGCAGAGGACTGCTGCAATGACTTGATGGTTTCTAATCCAACCGTAGGAATATCAAATCGCGGATCAAAATCATGTTTGCTGACCTTGATAACGACAACACCTTCTTTCCCAAGATTTCCGCCGCGGCGGATGGCTTCATCCGTACCTTCCAGCGCCTCCACGGCCAGCACAACCTTTTCCTTTACCACAATACATTGGCCGATACCGAGCCTTGCAATCTCTTTGGCAATAGGCCACCCAAATCCGATGTCTTCCCTTTCTGTTTCTGTTGGCTGTTTTTTGGTCAATACACCCTTTTGTGCAAGGAGTTGCGGTACATAGAGGGTAGAGTTTTGCAATTCAATACCATCTTTTCGTAATTCTTCAGCAACGGCCTCAAGCAATGAATGGTCATCTCGCCTTTTTACATGGCGGTACCAGAGGTTAATTGTCCTCAGATCCGGCAGGAAGCGAAGATTTCTCCACGAAGAGAACATGTTGGTTTTTTTGAGCCCTCCCGCCATGACTGCCCTGGAAACATGTTCCTGTTTAAACACCTTGATGAGTTTGCCGATCTGGGCGACACCGACCCAGTAAAGCTTTTCCACGTATTGTTCAATTTCCGGCGACGTCTCTCCTTCGATGCCCACGGCAATGACAGGCACGTTATTCTCCCGAGCCCCTTTTGCAAATAAAATAGGAAACCGTCCGTTTCCCGCAATTAATCCGATTTTATCCATAAGGTCTCAGTTGTTTTTTTTATTTTCCTGTTTTTTAGCCTGTAATAAGTCATTATTACGTTTTTCCAGTTGTGTAATCCTTTTTTCGAGGGTTTTGATAAGGTCTCTCATTTCGGGGAGCTTTTCAATGATCACATAGCACCGTCTCATCCGCTGAATGGGGAGCGCTGGCGCGCCCAGATACGTTTGGTTGCTGGGGATGTCATTGATAACCCCCGAATACCCGCCAACGGTAACGTTATCACCAACCGTAATATGGCCCACGATGCCGGCTCCACCGGCAAGGGTCACATGTTTTCCGATCCTGGCAGAACCGGCAATGCCTACCTGGGATACAATCAGGGAGTTTTCGCCAACCTCCACATTGTGCGAGATAACCACCTGACTATCGATCTTCGTACCCTTTCTGATTACCGTTTCGCCCATTACGGCGCGGTTAATCGTCGTGTTTGCCCCAATGTCCACGTCGTCTTCGATGATGGTGCTACCGACCTGTGGTATCTTGTAATAACCCTGGCCGTCCGGCGCATATCCGAATCCGCTGCTACCGATGACGGTATTGCTGTGAATGGTCACCCGTTTGCCAATGACCGTTTCGTTGTAAATTACGGCATTGGGATAAATAATCGTGTCGTCATCAATCATGCAACCATCGCCAATATAGACACACGGATGTAAAACCACGCGATCTCCAATGCGGGTATTTTTGCCTATCGTGACGTATGACTGAACAGAGATATTTTGACCCAGTACGGTGGTTTTGTCAATTCTGGCAGAAGGATCGATTCCCTCGGGGTAAACAGGTTTTTTGTGCATCAGGAGGTCTATAAGCTTTGCAAATGCCAGATACGGGTTGTTGCATACCAAAAGGTTTCGTTTCCTTTTTTGAGAAAGAGACACGTTGGTGCCTTTCAATTTTGGTGAGACAATGATGGCAGATGCCTTTGTTTGGTTGATTTTCCTGACATATTTATCATTCGATATAAAGGTAATGTCTCCTTCCCTGGCATCATCAATGCCCATCACGCCGCGGATCTTTACTGAAGGATCCCCGATGACCGTGCCTCCAACGTATTCAGCAAGCGCTTGCAGCGTCTTTTCCATGGTGCGATACCTTCGTGAAAAATCGTATGAGAACGAACGTAAACAGTAAA
This sequence comes from uncultured Candidatus Brocadia sp., assembly GCA_964490485.1. GTDB lineage: Bacteria > Planctomycetota > Brocadiia > Brocadiales > Brocadiaceae > Brocadia. The sequence continues at coordinate 12,683 of CAZBCT010000018.1, forward strand.
AAGACCCATCCAAGCACCCCGGTCACGATATAGCTATCGCCGAACAACCACGCTACATTCTTTCCTGCATGATGATCAAAGAACAGCTTGTTTGTCTTGATGAGAAATACCCATCCTGCATGGAGTCCGATTGCAAGGTACAATGCTTTTGTCCGGAGAAAGGAGTAAGATAGCACTGAACCAACAAGAAAAAGACCAATGAGAGAAGACCAGATGTCGCTAAAATTAACGATAATATTTTTAAAAGAGTGGTAAATGATTACAAAACCGATAAACGGTTGAAAGCCGGTTGATACGATAAGTTTTACCTTGAAGAAATGCAACAAAGAAAAAAAGAGACTGCTGATACACACGGCGGAAGCGGCGCTCATGTCTAATAACATACCTTGGAATACGAACCCCCGGAACAAGAGTTCTTCAATGCATCCGACAAGACCTGCGATGAGCAAGAGTGTCAGGAGTCGAAGGATTATATCGGTAAATGATTTTGCATCTGGATCGAATGTCTGGATGCCACTGATCCAGAGGATGGTAATATAGAAGATAAACAGTCCTGCCCCCAGGAGAAAACCTGTTTGCAGTTGTTCCCGCCATCCCCGGATAGGTTTTATTCCTCTCTTGATCAAAGAGCCAATCATGAGCTGCTTTCTCAGGAGTAAAATAAGGATAAGGACGACGGCCATGATGATGCGCCGCATAACCCTCCCGAAATCGTAAGATTCTTGCTTGTACTTGAGCAGGTCTGCCAGGAAAGGACTCGATGGGAGCAAGGAGTCCAAAAAAATCTTGATCAGCGGTGCAATTAAGCTGCTTAGGCCTAGTGCCAGGAAGAATAAGAGAAATATCTTGTTGTATTGTTTTATGCCGTTCCATGAATTCATGTTGAAATGATAGTGTTGTAAAAAGAAGTTGTCAACTGAAAATAGTTTTTGACGGATGGTATTTTCTGTCTAAAGGCGCGGGTTCTGTTTGCTTCTTGACAAGAATAGCTTATTGTTGATGGGAAAACAAATTGACAGAAAAGATACAAACAAATAAAATGTGTTTTTTTAACTGCAATAGGAAGACGGATATGCTGCAAATTGGATTATGGGAAATCAATATGCTCTTATGAAAATGCTCGCTTGTTGAAACTAAAAACTTGACTCAAAGGTAAAGATAAATCGGTGACAAAGATTTTTTAAAGGAGTTACAGCACTATGGATTGGAAGATTATCATGAGTACCTTTATTACCATCTTTTTGGCAGAACTCGGTGACAAAACGCAACTCGCATCCATACTTATGACCAGTAAGACAAATAAACCGGTGCTTGTTTTTCTGGGTACCATGCTTGCGTTTGCAGTAGTTACTGTTATTGGGGTTGCGGTGGGTTCGATTATAACCAAATTTTTACCTATCAATTTCATAAAGATAGGGGCGGCAATTGCTTTTATCATTATCGGTATCCTTATTTTATTTGGTAAAATTTGAAAATGAGCGAAAAACACCAAGTAAACCACGCACAACGTGTGGGAAAAGTAGCAAATCTGACCATTTTTCTTGGTATTTTAGGCGTCGTTCTTAGTATTCTTGCGCTTACGATAAGTCAGGGGCTTGCTCAACGAGGCTATGGATTCAGCTATCTTATCATAGGGTCATTCATGATGGCTTTGGGATATGGTATCCGCTATCGCCGTAAATATTGCTTGTATACCACAATAGCTTTGTTTGTAGTACTTTCCTGCAATTTCCTTGTTAGGGTTTTTATCCACCACACGATGTATCTTACCCTCAGATTAGCGCTATGTTGCTGGGTATCCTTTCGGCTTATTCATGTCCTTTCTTCTATGCAAATACTCATTACGACACATACCTTTCCGGACAAGAACAACCGTTTTATGAAACCTTTCTTGAAGCAAAAACGATAATGAACATTTTAGACGATATTTATCAGTACAAATTATATGAAGTTGAAAAAAACAAAAAATGTACTCCTCTTGCGATACTGGAGAAGAGGATTCAAAAGAGGGGGGATATAAAATCTTTTAGCAGGGCGCTGAAATCCGACAAGAACATCAGCATTATTGCTGAAATTAAGAAAGCGTCACCCTCTGCAGGGGTCATCAGGAATGATTTTAAACCAATCGAAATTGCCCGCCTTTATAAGCAAGGAGGCGCTGCGGCCATTTCAGTCCTTACCGATGAAAAATATTTCCAAGGCAATTTATCATACGTGACTGATGTTAAAGAATCCGTAGATTTACCCGTGCTGAGAAAGGATTTTATTATTGACCCGTATCAAATTTATGAGGCCAGATCTGCTGGAGCTGACGCTATATTGCTTATTGCTGCACTTCTTTCGGAAAACGAAATCCAAAGCCTTTTAAATCAGGCAAAAGAGCTGAAAATGGATTGCCTGGTCGAAGTGCATACGGAATCTGAATTACAAAAAGTGTTGCAAACAAGTGTTGATATTATTGGCATAAATAATCGTGATCTTGCAACATTTACCATCAATTTGGAAACCACTTTTCAGCTCAGGCCCATGATTCCTGACGGGAAAATTATTGTCAGTGAAAGTGGCATAAAATCACGCGCAGAAATACTGCAATTATTTAATACGGGAGTCAACGCTGTTTTGGTTGGTGAAACCTTAATGAAAAGCAATGATATCCCAGCCACACTCCATGAGCTCCTGGGAAAAACGTAATTATAGTATGGTGAACGTCTTAAATAAGTTAACACGCAATACTCATTACAAGCGATAACGAAGCATTCCCACTATTGAGATTGCTTCGGGCTAACGCCATCGTAAAGGCAACTTTCATTTTGCGCGCTTACTATAATTGGGCATCCAGCGCGGCTTTTAGGTCTTTCTTTGATTTTACGCCAATCATTTTATTCACGGCCTGGCCATTTTTAAACAGGATAATCGTAGGGATTGCAGTAATCCCAAATTTAGCCGGGGTATTGTTATTTTCTTCCGTGTCAAGTTTTCCCACCTTTGCTTTCCCCTTATATTCCGTCGCTAGTTCTTCGATTATGGGGGCCAGTTGACGGCAAGGACCGCACCAGGCAGCCCAAAAATCTACTAAGAAAGGAACATTCGATTTCAATACCTCACTATCAAAATTTGCATCGGTAATAACCGTGACATCACCAGCCATAATTATTCTCCTTTTTCATCTTTCCCTTGATAATTGTTTCCTACAAAAAGATTGCAGTGACATTCTCCGTCACGTTCAATTTCTTCTACATGATAAATACACGGACAAATAATTTTCCTGTCTCTTTCCTCTTCTCCCGTAACCAAACGGCAGGGGCAATATGCGTACCCGAATTTAATTTTGCGCATTACCAGACCCTTTGCTACTCTATCAACAATTTTGCCATCAGGATTGAGCTTATAAGGGCTAAGAGCCGTATATTCATTGAGCATTTTCCGGATTTTATTTTCTTCTTGTTTCCGAGTATCTTCCATGTCATTACACTACAGAATTATTTTTTGGCATTTTAATCTGAAACACGATATTTAATATCTAATGTAAAGGAATTGTTTGTGTATGTCAAATTTAATTTATTGTAACAATTTAGTTTTTTGAAAATTTCCAATAATGGCCGATGTTTGCCGCGCAGTGTAGGGGCGAAGCATTTGCTAAAATTGGCATACATGCATTCATACCCAAGCTGGCAAATGCTTCGCCCCTACCTCTTCAAAAAACTAAATTGTTACAATTTATTTTACCTATTTAACATATTTCAAGGAAACTATTCAATATATGAATTAAAGCCTGAAAAATGGTAGAGTAAACAAATTTCTGTTGCCAGGTGATATGATATATGTCATGTAAGCATATAAAAAAAGTAGCTACACCTAGATAATTTGCCTTTACGATAAAGGGACACCGAGTGCAACATAAAAAAGATTCAAAAGGCAATACGACGCAAATCCCAGGGAAAAACCTTCTACAGCAAGGAAAATATCTTTTTCCTACCATGAACCCTGTGTCCTTAGGACTACACATGCCGGATAACATGCGTCTGCAATCAGATACGATAAGTAACAAACAACAGGATGTGTTCAGCACCATCCTTTCAAGCATGAAAGACATGGTCTTTATCATGGATACAGAAAACAGGATTTTGTACATGAACAAGTCTGCGATAGACGAATACGGGGTATCGTTGGGAAAATATTGTCACCAGGTAATATGTAATAGCGAAGTTGCATGCCAACAAACCGGTATGGAAGCGATCTTGAAGGGGCAGACGGTTCAGTTGGAAAGGACGATAAAGGGAAAGGTGTATGACTCGCTTGTTGTGCCATTTGTATATAGGAACAATGAAATATATAAGATGGAAATTCTGAGAGATATTACCGGAAGAAAACAGCTTCAGGATGAACTTGAAAAACTGTCTATTACCGACAAACTGACCGGTTTGTACAACCGAAGATATTTTGACGATATCCTGGGAAAAGAAATATTAAGGACGAAGCGACTCCACCACGATTTAAGCCTCCTGTTTATCGACATCGATAAATTCAAACACTTTAACGATACCTATGGACACGCCATGGGTGACAAAGTATTGCAACGTTTGGGGGGCGTAATAAATGAACAGGTACGAAAAGGAATTGATTTGCCGTGCCGTTATGGAGGTGAGGAATTTACCATAATACTACCTGAAACTTTACCCTGGAAAGCCATTGTTGTTGCCAATCGCATACTGAAGAGTTTCAGAAATGTTAAGTTCCATATTCCAGAAAATGACGAAGCGGTTCAAAAAACGATCAGTATCGGTGTTGCCGGAATTGGTCAATATAGTAATCTTAGTGCACGGTCACTACTTGTTCATGCAGATAAGGCAATGTATAATGCTAAAAAACTGGGGGGTAATAGAGTCTGCGAGTGGAAAGTTTCCGGAAAAGTATAATAACTAAAGGATTTGTGACACATTTAATGCCTTTGGTGATCGTGTTGGGAAAAATAAATAATTCGATAGAAAATGCTAAGGAAGATCGGCGTGATGAAAGATACCAAATAATTTTCTGATGATTTCTACATACCGGTATCCGCCGCCATTCTTTGCCTCCTGTTTGGCAACTTTTGCCGGGTGATGGAGGAGTTTGTTTATCGTGCGTTCCACCGTGTAGACAACTTGCTCCCAGTCACCATTATCGATGCCTTTAAGTTTTGTTTTCAAACGGTCAAGTTCTTCTTTCCCGATGGCATGAAAATGGTTGCGCAAGAGCATTATCGCGGGTTCTATCTTCATTTCCTCAAGCCTTGCCATGAAGTGTTCAACCTCTTCTTCAACGATTGCACGGCATTTTTCCACTTCCCTGGTTCTTTCGTCGATATTCTGGCTTACCACGGATTGCAGGTCATCAATGTTGTAGAGATAGACATTGTCAATGTTGGCAATTTCAGGTTCGATATCACGGGGAACGGCAATATCTAAAAGGAACATGGGGTTACCCCTTCGATGCCGGATCGCGTCTTTTACCTGATCCGCGTGAATAACATAGTGGGGGGCAGAGGTTGAACTGATTATAATATCAGCCTTTGCAAGGTATTCTCCCAGCAATTCATATTTGATAGCCTGTCCCTGAAAAGCATTGGCAATTTCCTGGGCACGTTCAAAAGTACGATTTGCAACCACGATCGTGCGTGCGCCTTCTTCATAAAGATGTTTCAGTAAAAGCTCGCACATTTCCCCGGCGCCCACGACAAGGACCATCTTGCCGGTAAAATCCTGAAATATCTTTTCCGCAAATTCCACTGCTACCGAGCTTATCGAAACCTTTTTCTTTCCAATGGCTGTTTTGGTATGCACGATTTTTGCGACATTGAGCGCTTGCTGAAATAATTGGTTCATAACCTTACCCGTCGCCTCTTCCATGGATGCCGTTGTGTAGGCCTCCTTTACCTGCGAAAGGATTTGCGATTCACCCAATACCATGGAATCGAGACTAGCCGTAACAAAGAAAAGATGATCTACAGCGCGATCATCAGTATAGTGATACATATAAGGGGAAAACTCGTTTAAGGTAATCTTATGAAAATCAGCAAAGAATGAAAGGACGTCTTCTGTTTTAACAGCGCTGTCCAGGGATGATACATACATCTCCACGCGGTTACAGGTTGACAAGATAACAGTCTCTGCCGTTTGATGTCTGTGGAGGAACAACGATAACGCCGTGGTAATATTATTGGCGTTAAAAGCTAATTTTTCCCTCACTTCTACGGGGGCTGATTTATGATTAAGTCCAACAACCAGAATACTCATGGCAATTCCTTACCTAACGGAACCTATTATTGTTCACCGTATATTCAAAATTTTTCATGTGTATGCTCGCTCACTTTTTGAAAGGCATGTTTGGAGCCCATAAAGAAGGTTCCAATAAAAGTGAAAAGCACCAGACAAAAACCTGCTATCGTCAGGCAAGCGATCTTCGTACCATGGAATGACGCAACAAGCCTCATGTGCAGGAGCGCTGCGTATATAAGCCAGGTGGCTAAACCCAAAACAACCTTATAATCCAGATACCACTGCTCACCTAAGATGTTTTGCGTTTCAACCCAGAATGTGCCAAATACCAGCCCAAGCGTGAGGAGAGGAAAACCAAAAGAAATCGTTTTCCACATAAGCCGGTCGATCCCCTCAAGCGACGGCAGCTTCGTAAAAAGCGGGCCAAACAGTTTATGCTTTAATTGCCGCTGCTGAGTTAAATACATGATGCTCAGACTAAAAGATATCGTAAAAGATGCATAGCCAATAAAGATAGGAATGATATGCGCTATGAGCCAGAAATTCTGAAGACTTACGGTAATGAACAGATTTCCACCATCGAACGTAAGGGCCCAGAGAGAAAGCGCCGTAACGACAGGAACCAAAAATGTATCTAACGAGGGCAGTTTGTACAGATAATCCAGGTTGATATAAACAAACAAAATACACCAGATTAATGATAGGAAAGATTCATAGACATTCGTTATCGGAATGTTTCCGGACTCAAGACCCAGAAATACTAAAAAGCCGCTGTGGATAAGGAAGCCCATCATCATTGACCATTTACCCACTTTTTTGTTAAAAAAGGCAGGTTTCATAATGTAGCCAACGGACCACACAGAGGAAATAAAGTATAAGAATATTACTATGAAAAAAGGGATATGAGAATATAGAGCCATAGGCAACTAAGTTTAAAAGATACCTATTGATTAATCAATTAAATTTTTAAACATCATGCGCTGCTTTTAGAGACGGTTATTAAATTTTTTTTGATTGACAAAAGTACCATTGTCCGATAACCTAAATTTTTAAGTATCAATTACTGGCCGATCTTTATTTGGAATAACACCATAGGAAAGGAACTATGTGTTATTCTTTAATTCTTATCAGAACGACCCGCTGTTTGTCTGGAATTCTTGCCCTTATCCCTAAAGATTATTTGTGAGGAATTATAAACCTATGACAGAAGGTATAAAAAAAATAACAAAAAAAACGAGTATAGGGGATATCATTAAACAATATCCCGAAGCAGAAACGGTTGTAAAGAAATATTTCGGAGCCGGTTGTTTTACGTGTCCCGGATCAAAAACTGAGGACGTGGCTTTTGGCGCCGCTATGCACAATGTCGATCCGGAAGTAATTATTAAAGAACTAAATGACGTTATTGAAAAGAAAAAAACTTAACCATTAATCTGGAGGAGACTTTCATGAAAGAGAAGATAGAAGAAGCGCTGAAAGGTATCAGACCTGCATTACAAGCGGATGGGGGTGATATAGAACTGGTTGATGTGCAAGATGGTGTTGTCAAGGTGCGTCTACGGGGTGCTTGTGGTACGTGTCCAAGTGCACTTATGACCTTGAAATACGGTGTAGAAGAACGACTCAAAGAAGAGATTCCGGAAGTAAAATCCGTAGAACTTGCATAATCCATAACGCAATGTAGCTGCACCCAAAACCCCCCTTAATGAACTTGTTCCGTACTCTGATACGGGAGGGGGGGCAGGAGGTTTTGAAGATATAGTGAACGTCATAAAAAGTACGCATTAATGTTTTCAACGTGTCATTTCCACGAAAGTGGGAATCTAGAAAAATAAAGGAAAATACTGGATTCCTGCTTTCGCAGGAATGACAACTTTCTTTAGTTGTCGACTATAGTTGCTAAAAACTTGTGTAATTTTGTTAAACTTCACCCTGAGGAGTTTTTGAATGAGTTTAGTATTAGGGCCAATCCATCACTGGATGTACGGTAAAATCAAAACTACAGAGGCAAGAGAGTCGGCTATTGTTTCTGCATTTAAAACAAAGTACGGTGCAGAGGCTGATAAAATCCTTGAACAGGTGTACAAAAAATACCCAAAATCGGTTGCCAATAAACCTCTTGAAGAATTACTGGCCAATAAACCCATTCATCAGGGCATTCAAAGTCTTATTATCGAGGCAGAAACCAGGGAAGCAGCTATGATTGCTTCCTTCTGTGCAAAATTTAAAGACGCTGCAACGATAGCGGCTGAGGCGGCGCGTAAGCATGGTATCAGTTGCGGAAAAGAAGCTATCAAGAACAAAGGATTAACACCGGCAGATTGCGGTAGTACCGCAAAGGCCTTCGAGGTCATGGGCGAATATCTCTGCGATGGAATGCCTTGCGACCGCGGCGCTCAGGTCGTGTCTGAATCTGAAAAAAGCACATCGTGGGATCATGAGAGCTGTGTCCATGAACCCTATTGGAAAGAAGCAGGGGCAGATTTCTTGACGATGTGCGACATCGTAAATGAATGGATTGCCGGGTTTGGTGAAGGAATAAATTCCCATATCAGATATAAACGGGAAAAAGCCCTTGCTGCGGGAGACGCTTCTTGCCTGAGTAATTTCACCATAAAAAGCTAGCATGTCTGAGCGTTATGCGCGGCAGGTCTTGTTCTACGGCATAGGTAAAGAAGGTCAAAAAACACTCATGGAGAAGACCGCTGTGCTCGTAGGCTGCGGCGCATTAGGCTGCACTTCAGCGAATCTTCTCGTCCGGAGCGGAATAAAGTGCCTAAAAATTATAGATCGCGATTATATTGAGGAAAGCAATCTCCAGCGTCAATCCTTATTTGACGAAGAAGACATAAAACAAAACCTGCCAAAGGCTGTTGCCGCACAAAAAAAACTTCAAAAAACCAATTCCCTCATCCGGGTTGAATCTTTTGTGGCTGATCTGAATCCATCGAATATCGAAACCCTCCTGCAAGATGCGCATCTTGTCGTTGACGGAACCGATAACTTTGAGACGCGGTTCCTCATCAATGATTATTGCGTGAAGAACAGGATACCGTGGATTTATGGCGCCTGTATAGGAAGTACAGGCTTAACGATGAATATTATCCCGTCAAAACCCCCGTGTTTCCGCTGTATGCTGGAAAATGTGCCGCCATTTGGCACAACCGGGACATGCGATACGGAAGGGATCATTGCACCCATTGCCAGTCTGATTGCCTCTGTTCAGGTAGCAGAAGCCCTGAAAATTCTTACGAATAATTATGATGCCGTAAGTAAGGGACTCTTAAAGATCGATCTATGGCGTAATGAAATAAAAAGGGTATTTGCGGAAGATACCAAAGATATGACCGATTGCATTGCCTGCAGGCAACATCATTATGAATTTTTGGAAAAAGATGTCTGCTCAATGACAACCACCCTCTGTGGCAGAAATGCCATACAAATTTTGCCTCTTAACGGATCGAAATTAGATCTGACGAAACTTGCCACACGGTTGGAAAAGGCAGGAAAAGTATCCTATAACAGTTTTTTAATACGATTGAAGATCGGTAAGTATGAGTTAACCGTATTTCCCGATGGCCGTTCAATTATTTCAGGTACAAATGATGTTGCTATTGCAAAAGGGCTTTATGCAAAATATATAGGCATGTAATAAAGCATTTCCTGACAAAAAGTTTTTTACTTGACACAACAAAATTGCACTATATAATTCCCAACACTGCCGTTTACAGTTTTTTCAGCTCGTTAAGATAAATTGCAATACATACCAATAATGCCAAACTCTGAACGTTCTGAGAACGCAAAGCAAAGGGTCTTATAAGCGGTTTAAACAATTTAAGCAGTTTTGTCGAAGACGATAGCCTTACTGCAGAAGATGTTTTAGAGAACATTTTGCAGTAAGGCTTTTTTATCTAATGTTAGCCCACCTTTGGGAATGGTAAGGAGGTCATACTATGAAATGATTTGGGGAAGGAAAGGTTTTTGGTGTCTCGATAGACGGCCTTTCCGCAAGAGGATATTACCAGCCTAATTCAAAAACACACAAAGGAGATCACCATGACAGTATCCGTCGAACAGATTCAACGAATTGCCGGATTCGAGCTCAATGCGCTACGGGCGACCGAGGTTTTGGGAGAGGAGTTTGAAAAGGTCAGCCTTTCACGCCGTGGGACACCAATCTATGACATTAACGGTGCAATACTGTTCTACCGCATACCATTGAGTCGTGGCCGGACAGCTTTTGGGTATGCCGATATCGCAGCAGACGAGGCGCTAGGAGAGCCACTATTGGCCACCTCAATGGGTCAAGCATGGGATGAGAAAGCACTTTTGGAGGTTGGGACCGTTATGGCGCGGAAGGGGCAGCGCGGGCTTAAGTACGATGACGCCCGCTTCGTTGCTTACAGCTTTCCGAAGATCGCATTGCAGTTCTTGCTGTCTGGGACGGAGGTGCTGATGCTGGAACTGCACACATGGGCAGAGATTTCGCCGGCACGCCCGCAAGACCGCAAGCCTCTCGAGCCGTCCAATTTTGAGCGTTGGAGTCTACTGGATGAGTTGCCAAAAGAGAACCGACGTTCCCGAGTCAACAACTTCAAGAAACGCATTAGGCTGTGGGATGTTCCAGCGCTAAAAAAAATCGACCCACGCATAGTGGCAAAGGACACGCTCCGGATCAAAGGATTCGTCATTAAGCTATTCGACCGCCGCGAGATTCACTACTCGTCACGTGACGCCGACCACCATCCGTGCTACGAGCTAAGAGGCCAGCAGACAAATGTATGGTGTGTTGCTGCAAGCGCCGAGATGGTCCTGAACTTTTACCGCTACTCATATGACCAAATCCGTCTCGCGCAGGAACTCGGTCTTGGAACGCTTGCAAACCCGAACGGGTTGCCTTACTCGCGCGTCGGGGATGTCGTCACGGTCATGGAGAATCTGACCTCCAATGCGTTGGACGTTACCATGTATACCAATCCAGGCTGGGACGTCTTTCGCGACGAGATCAGAGCGAATCGGCCACTGATCAGCTTCGTGCCGGGACACTCGAGGACTGTCGCTGGTTACACCCGCAGCAAGATCGCCTTAGTGAACCAAATTCCCTTCAGCGGTCTGCTCGTCTATGACCCATGGCCGCCGAATGTAGGTGTCATCACGCGTTGGGAGAATTTCGCGATACAGACCTATCAATATGCTTACTCTTCCGTGCTTCAGCAAATATGATCAACCAAACACCACATGCGGGCGACGCAACACGGATCAGCCAGGTAGCGCGACAACTTCTCGAGTCGGGAAGTATCGGTGATGAACCGATGCGTCACTCTGCAATTGTTCTCATCCCGCTCCCAGTGCTCGCACCGGGCGGCGCCTTGCATTCGTGGTTTGTTCCGATCACGGTGGGTGATCGTCTGGTGGCGTTTTTCCAATTCCTGCCGGACGGCACTCTAATGCGCTTCTCGTCGTTCCACCGCCGACCTGGCGAATTTGCTGACTGCCCGGTTGCTGCAGACTGGCTCGATCAAGGCCGAATCCAAGCGCGAGCCGAGATTCAGTGCCAGAAGAATGAGACAAGCGGCGAGCCATTCCTCACCTATGACAGGATACCGGACCGACTCGTTTGGGCAGTCCCATTGACACGAGCTGGTGGCGAGGTCCGTCATATCTACGTGGCCGGCGAGACAGTGTATGCCCCGACTCCCGCGGGTACGTTCGGCTGATTGACCACAATTCGGGGAGGTGGAGGGGAGCAGTGGCAAATTTTTCAAAATAATCTAGTCAAAGATAGAGACAAGATCGTCAATGGCGATGGGGCGGCAACGGATAATGCAGTTATTAGCTATGTAAGCGCAGCCGAAGTTTTGCATTACTTGCGAATGGGTAGCCCCATTCTCTCCTGCCACAGCTTGCGCTTGAGCTGCAGCAAATTTTCAGAAAAACTCTATCTTGACCTTGAGTCTTTTATAGTGTTCAATGCTCATACCAACGAGGTCGCCTGCGTCGCTCGTGGTCAGATAGACAGATTTATCGTGTTCATGACATAAAGTTGCAATAGCCCTTGGTTGATTACGAAAGCTTGATATGGATTTTATAATCGGCATGACCCCTCCTCAAAACCCAAATCCCGAGATAGAAAAAGGTAGAAGGTAAAAAAGGTTGATAAAATAGCTGGATAAGACTTGATTATTCTATGTTTTATGGTACCCGTCCAGAACATGGAGGCAATAGGATTACTAAAATATGTACGGTAATTTACCGCTTGCACAATAAACAGATTTTAAGGCAATATAAAAATGATCGATTGGACAAAAATTTTAGAATCGCACGTTACCCGGATATTTCGGAAAATCAGTTATCAGTGGTGGGGAATCGACATCCAGTTTTATGATGAATATGGTATTAGCAAAAGTCGTGGTATGCCTTTCAGAAATCCCCTCTGCAGCGTAATCCATTCGACACCAAAAGGAGTCAAACTTTGCGCTCAAACGTATCTGAAGAATCTTAAAAAATTCAAGAAAACCAAAGAACCCTTTTTCTACCAATGTTTTGCCGGTTTACAGGGATTTGCAGTTCCCATCCTGGTGAAGCAAACATATGTGGGAGCCATAGTGGGGTCTGGTATCAAGGTGTTTGAAAACAACGACCCTATGCAAAAGAGGTATAGAGAAACGCTCACAGATCTCGGTTTCGATCGTATGGAGCTAGACCGGTGTTATGAGAAGCTGAAAACAAGAGACCTTCACGAGAAGGAATTGATATCCGATTTCATGAAACATATTGCAGAAGATGTCGTTGCTTATTATGAACTCTTACAGGAGACGGATGAAATTGCAAAAAAACAATCCTTGCTCCTGAAGAGTATTTATAAGGAAAAGTATAAGGAAATCATCGGGACCAGCCCTGCAATAAAAAGGGTGTTTGACACCTTAGAACTCATTGAACGGAGTGAAAGCCCCGTCTTAATCGAAGGGGAAAGCGGGACGGGAAAAGAGCTCATTGCAGCAGCCATACATTATAACAGCCCGCGCAAGGATAAAATATTTGTTATCCAGAACTGCTCAGCATTTAGTGATACTCTGCTCAATACTGAATTATTTGGGCACGAAAAAGGCTCCTTCACCGGCGCCCTCTCAGAAAAGAAAGGTTTATTTGAGATTGCAGATAAGGGGACATTATTCCTGGATGAGATTGGAGACATGAATATAGAACTCCAGGCAAAGCTCTTGCGGGTGCTGGAAGACGGCTCTTTTTACCGTGTAGGTGGCACAGAACAAAAAAAAGCAAATGTCAGAATTATCGCTGCAACAAATAAAGAATTAAAAGGATTAGTTGAACGGGGTCTTTTCAGGAAAGACCTTTTTTACCGGATTAACACGATTCACGTAAAACTGCCGCCACTCAGAGAGAGAAAAGAGGATATCTCACTCCTGATCAATCACTTCCTGGACTATTACGTTATCTCTTGTCATGGAGACAGAAAGGAGCTAGATCAAGAGACAACAGAAATCCTGCGGGCATATCACTGGCCGGGCAACATCCGTGAACTGAAAAACCTGGTGGAGCGTTTAGTTCTTTTGTCCGGTACCAGTAAAGCCATCGAAGTCCGGCATATCCCCGGGGAAATTCTGGCAGACTTGCATCCTGGCCTGCATGCCTCTCCAAAGCCAATCAAACTCGCCGATGCGCTCGATGCGCTTGAGAAAAATATGGTCTGCAATGCCTTAAAACGAGCGCGATGGAACAAGACGCGTGCGTCGAGAGAACTCGGTATCAGTCGTGCAAGCTTGAATAACAAAATTGCGGAATTCAATATTCAGTCCAACCCACATCTTTGTGAAACGTAAGATATAGTACGTTACCATGTTAGCATGCTAACAATGGACATATCTAATTAATCTATAAGAATATACCGATTTGTTTTTGTCGATTTTTCGATACCTTAGTGTTAGAGATATAACATCATATTTTGTATTTTTACACCTCAAGGGCATCTTAAAGAACGTCCAAGAATGAGCTATTTATGCAATATATTGTATATAATGCTATTTATTGTGCTATATATTGTATAATAAAAATTTGTAAATTATAGAGTTTTGCATCATAATCCCTTCCCTATGGTTCTCGCATGTATATATATTTATAAACATACATGTATTTGACAAATAGGACTTATTTATTATAAAACGTGGTTTTGGTTTTATTTTTGCTTTTGATGGTCAACTGTATGGTCGTTATTGTTAGTTTTTCACTTAGTTTGATTTTAAGAATGTTTAATTCAGTCAAGGAAGACGAGTTTTATGTTGAATACGAAAAGCATCTTTCCGGCAGGAAACCAAAAGATGGAAGTTGTCGAGGTTATTGGTGGATTAATTGGCAATGGGGCAATGGAGATTCAAACCCTTTTGTACAGGTGTTTAGATGAAGACAGATGTTATCAGATCATCGATCTTGAACACGTAAATCAGATTGATGGATTAGGGATTGCTGTACTTGAAAATTTTTTGTCCCGCGGTTTACAGTTCCGACTTATCAATGTAAAGCCAGAGGTGATGTCGATGATCAAGATAGCAAAAAAGGAATCTCTCTTCGAGATCATGTATAACGAAAAGGAACAGGCTAAGGCTGCTTCCTTATTTGAAAAAGAAATTATAGAAAAGAATATTATGCCGGGAACCGACGTCCTTAAAAAAAGACAGCATACCCGGATTAATATTTCTTTCCCCATGGAGTTTGAGTTTCATAGAAATCACAGAATAATCCTGGGTAAGGCAAATATCCTGAACCTGAGTGAGGGCGGCGTCCTGGCAGCTCACGTTGTTGCCCTGGATACAAATACGGAGAAAATTGATAATTGCCGGGGAATGGCCGAACAGGATATTTACAATTTAAAGTTTAAACTCAATGGTGATTTGACGTCAATAACCACTCAGGGAAAATGTGTTAGGGAGTTTATGAACGGGGAATCGCTCTCTGCGGGGATACGCTTTAAAGATATAAATCATCGTCAGAGAGAAATTATTCGATCCTTTGTGGATGCACATAAATAATTTTGCAGCGAGACAGGATAAACAGGGCGATCATGGTAAAGGTGGATTGGTGGCACTGACAAACTTGATGTATGTGTATAGGAATTTCAAATTGGTAGCGCAACCACACCGGCTGCACTAAAAGTACCGAAGATATAATTTTCGTGTTTTGACAGGGATAAGGCTTTTGTGCTTTTAGTTCTGGAATAACGATGAAAGTGCGGGAGTGTAAGAAACCATGAACGATCATGACCAACAAGATAATTCGCGAATTTTTTCTCAGGATTTTTATCATGACCTGATACATCCTACCCGTCTTAAACGGATCCTTTTTTTTCTGATCTTTGATTTTTTAATAATTGTATTCTCGCTGTATCTCTCTTTTTTCATTCGTTTCGAGTTTACCATTCCTTCCGAATATTTATTGCTTTTATTGAAGGTAACTCCATTTTTTCTTTTGATAAAGCTAACTTCATTTTATTGCTTCAAGATCTATAAAATCACCTGGAAATATGTGAGCATCAACGATCTTGTAAATATTGCTGTTGCACAAACAGCATCCATATCCATGCTGACGCTACTTGTTTTATTCCTCCTGCCGGCAACGTTTCATTCTTTTATTCCGGAGTTCTTCTTTTTTGACACGCATACCAAAGGATTCCCAAGAAGCGTCCTTCTCATAGACGGAATTGTTTCCTTTGTTTTATTCAGTGCATTGAGGTTCTCGAAAAGGCTATTTTGGGAAATTATTCACAGAAGAGCAACCACGCATTCCGGCAAAAACACCCTTATTATTGGCGCCGGAAACACGGGAGACATGGTTGTGCGAGACATGAAAAAGCAAGGGTGCCGGGATTATTACCCCGTAGGAATGCTTGATGATAACAGGAATAAGGTCGGAACATATATCCACGGATTAAAGGTGCTTGGCACAACAGATAAATTAAGGGATATTATCTCTCGTTTTGAAGTCGAGGCGATCATCATCGCCATTCCGTCACTCAATTATAAAACCCTCAGGAAAATATATGAATCAGCAAAAGAGCTCAAAGTAAATACGATAAAAATTGTGCCCCGGATCTATGATTTCCACAGGCCGGACATCAACACGAAGCAACTTGAAGACATTCGCATTGAAGATCTTTTGGGGCGACAGAAAGTAACGATCGATTCTCAGGGGATCGGCGAATTTTTAAAGGGCAAGGTAATCCTTATTACAGGGGCCGGAGGTTCTATTGGCTCCGAACTTGTTATGCAGGTGAGTTCATTCCGGCCCAAACAAATCGTTCTTTTCGATATTGATGAAACGGAACTCCATAAAGTAGAACTCCGGATGAAAAGATTGTTTCCGGAGTATTTCCATGGTCGACCCGCACATTCGCGCGTACAGGGCGCCGTTGTTTTCCTGACAGGGAATATCCTGGATGAATATGTCGTCAATGAGACGTTCGGGAAATTTAAACCCCAGATAGTATTCCACGCAGCAGCCAACAAACACGTCCCCATGATGGAGATCAATGCGCGGGAGGCTGTTCAGGTAAATATGTTTGGTACCTATCAGGTTGCAAAGGCTGCGGTGGAACACCTGGTAGAGAAGTTTATTTTGATCTCCACCGATAAGGCCGTATGTCCGACCAGTATTATGGGCGCCACAAAAAGGATGGCTGAGTATATCTGTATGGCGCTGAATGGCTGTACGAATACCCGCTTTATCTCCGTGAGGTTTGGCAATGTCCTGGGCAGCCGGGGAAGTGTGGTGCCGATATTTTTGGAACAATTAAAAAAGGGCGGGCCACTCACGGTAACCCATAAGGATGTGCAAAGATTTTTCATGACCATCCCGGAGGCGGTGTCCCTCGTCCTGCAATCATCCATCATTGGAAATGGTGGAGATGTGCTTGCTCTTGACATGGGAGAGCCAAAACGTATTGTAACCCTGGCTGAAGAGTTGATACGCATTCACGGACTCGAACCATATAAAGAAATCGACATAGCATTTACCGGTTTGAGACCCGGTGAGAAGCTCTTTGAAGAAATTCTTACAGCAGAAGAAGGCACAAGTGCAAGTAAACACGAAAAAATATTTATTGCGAAAAATACCGAACGATACTCGATAGAGGAAATCGAAAAAATCCTCAGGGGGTTTGAGCGACTGCTCAGGGTATTGCCAATAACGGAAGATTATGAAATAATAAGGGATGTCTTGAAAAATTATATAAAGAGTCTCGAAAGAAGGAGACAAAAAAGACCACCCAACGGATCAAAAATTGCCGCAAACGGAGTCTTATCAGCAACTGATGAAATGGATATAAAGTGCCACAAGACGCAGTTTGATGAATTACTGAAGGCATTGCCTATACTGGAGAATCACGAAAAAATTATCCGCAACACTGTGGAAAATTACAGGAAGAGTCTTGAAATGAGAAGGCAAAAGATAAATTTCCCGGCTCAGCCCGGAATGATGCCTCAACCAGAGCAGAGTCAAAATGCGTCTGAAAGCCGCAACAGTTAAAGTAGACACAAAGGCACGAAGACACAAAGGAAAAATCCTGGTGTCTTCTGGAGAGCGAAGAGACTCTTCGCTCTCCATGAAAAATTATGCAAAATTTCATCTTTCTTTAATATTTTTGCGCTTTACGCGCCCTCTGCGGTGAACTATTACCAAAATATCAACGACAAAATTTAAATGAATGAATGTGATTTATGCCTGACGAAATACCATCACAACAAAATGTACATTTGATCGACTATCTCAAAATCATCAGAAAACGGAAATGGGTGATTATCGTATTCTTTCTGGTTGTGGTCTCTATCGTTATCGCTGGATCATTCCACGCCACACCCATTTATAAGACAACGAATCAGCTCCTGATAGAAAATAATGATTCACTCCTGAATGAGATGGCAGATGTCTCAAAGGTGAATATGGATTCTGAGGCTCAAAATAAGGGCTATTACCAGACACAGCGCAAATTGCTCGCAAGCAGGAGTCTTGCAAAGACCGTCATCGATGAATTGGAACTCTGGAAGGACGTCAAGCTTAAGGATAACAGAAGCGCAATGGGGCGGGATGCATTGTCCGGCAATCCAACTGATCAATCAGACGTCCGGAACGACACAGGCATCATCAATTGGTATCTGGAAAATCTGGAGATATCTCCTGTACGCGATGACCACCTGGTTGCTATCAGTTTCCAGCATCCATCGCCTGAAAAGGCTGCTCTCATCGCCAATGCCCATGCCCGTGCATTTATCGAAAGGAATAATCATATCCAGAAACAGGCATCCCAGCAGGCGCTGGACTGGTTTAAGGAACAACTCTTTAACCAGAAAATCAAGGTAGGTATGTCACAAAAGGCGGAATATGAATATAAATATAAACAACTTAGATCATTTACCGTTGACGATGAAAGCATCTTTTCCATACCGGAGGTTGAGCAGAACGTCGTCATCCGGAATCTGCATGACCAATTGGGCAAGCTGAAGGCGGAAAGATCCATCCTGGCCACCAGGTACGGTCCCAAACACCACAGAATCACTGAGATAGACAACAGTATCGTGAAGCTGGAACAGGGGATCATTAATGAGATACAATCGATACGGAGGGCAATCAGGGCGGAGTTAAATCGAATAGCCGCGATTGAGAAGATCAATCAGCAAGATCGGTATGTACCGCAAGACATCGTGAAAAATCAGACCGGAAAGGCCATTAACTATGATATGGTGCGTCTGGAGGCCGAAAGCGATAAGGCAATTTACGATATCCTGCTCACGCAGGCAAAAGAAGTCAACCTGACCGGTAACATGAAAAGGAGCAATATTCGCATTGTGGATGAGGCGGAAGTGCCCATTTCCACATTTAAACCACGTATCCTTTCAAATACCCTCCTCGCCATTGTGGTGGGATTGACCGTTGGTGTGGGGCTCGCCCTTTTCCTTGAATATATGGATAAAACAATCAGAACCACTGAAGATATTACAAAACATCTGAGCCTGCCCGTGCTTGGCGTCATAGGATATGACCGGTCGTTAAAGGGGGGCAAAACACCTGCCCTATTGACGATCGAAGCGCACCACAGCAGGCTAAAACCGGTGTATGGCGGATATACACCCACTGACCTTTCAGTCGGCCTTATTGCCAGACAGCCCCAGATACATTCGGGCACACTTGGGCGTGTGTATCTGGTAGAAAGCACAATTAAAGGAGAAGGTAAGACCACCGTCCTGGCAAAGCTGGCATTAACTCTGGCAAAAGGTGGATTACGCGTGATCATGGTTGATGCAGACCTGCACAATCCATCACTCCATCAGGTGTTTGGAATGAAGAGTGGCGGAGAACGTGGATTATTACATGCCATGGAAGTGGTGTCTTCACAGGATATCGCACAGGGCAGCCTACAAGACTATAGTGTGGATGACCTCTTTTCCATCATTGCCATGAAAAGGCTCAGCGGTCGACTCGCCATTAAGAATGACGTCCTGGGCATGACGGCCATATTTGAGAATGGCCGTTTATCTCATATCCAGAGTAAGGACATCCCGATTAATAACCGTCTGGGCGCCATGCTCCGCCGCGGGGGGTTCATTACCGAAGACCAGTTGAAGGACGCCTTGGAACGAAGTCAGCGCACGGGATTCCCGCTCGGATATATCCTGATCAATACAGGGTACGTGAATCAGGAACAGCTTAAAGGCCCATTAAAATTGCAGATGGAGGAACACCTCCAGAAACTCTTCAGCTGGAAACGTGGTGCATTTACCTTCGAACCCGGGAGTGTAGAGATGTACGAGGACAAGAAGATTTACTTTGAAGAGGATTACACACCGATTGCCAGGCGTTTAGGTAATATGGCGGGAGGCCGTTTTCTAAAGCACGAAGTACTTTCTCATGTACAACATGTAAATGGACTGGACCTGTCGTTCTTGCCGGTTGGTACAGGCAGTATAAACCCTGACAGCCCCGTGTACTTTAGGCTCCTTTCAAAATTCCTGTATTATTTGAAGCAACACTATGATATAGTACTCGTCGACGCCCCGCCATTGCTGGAAGCCATGAATACCGCGGTGCCGCTGCTGAACGTTGCAGATGAGGTAATCTTTGTGATTAAGGCAGGGCAGGTTCCTATTGATGCAATTAGTAAAGTTACAACCTGCATGAAAGAGAATAACGCCCGCATCCTTGGAGTCGTCTTAAATCAGGCAAAGACAGGAGCCTATTATTATGCTTAGCGTGACGGGGCCTAAACCAAAAATCATCGCTCATAATCCGTCATTGCAAACTGCCCCCGCTGGCGGGGGTGAAGGGGGTGGATAGAGAAAGATGCGTGTCTTATTGAATAATTTGTTACATTCCCTGCTCAAAACATACAGGGACAAGTTTCGGCAAAAATATTTTTGTCAATAACTGGATTGTCAAGTAATACAAGATTTTAAATTGGTAAATTTAAATTTTGGGATTTGTTATTTGGAATTTCTAAAAAAATGGAACTCATAGAAAAAATTACATCAAAAAAGGCACACGTTGGCATCATCGGCCTTGGCTATGTAGGATTGCCACTGGTCATTGAATTCTGCAAGGCAGGGTTTCCGGTGACCGGCTTCGACATCGATGTTGAAAAGGTTGATTTACTTAAACAGGGTAAGAGCTACATCAAACACATTGACGGTTCACGGATCACGGCTCAAGGACAGCGATTTTCTCCCACCACGGATTTCTCGAAGTTGTCGGTGACGGACTGCATCATTATCTGCGTCCCGACACCGCTAAACAAATACCGGGAGCCTGATATGTCATACGTCTTTCACACAACGAAGACCATTGCCGGAAATCTCCGTAAGGGGCAGCTTATTGTCCTTGAATCCACGACGTACCCAGGCACTACGGATGATGACATGAGACCCATACTTGAGGAATCAGGGTTAAAAGCGGGTGAGGATTTTTATCTTGCATTTTCACCGGAGCGGGAAGATCCGAATAATCGGGATTTTTCAACACGCACAATCCCGAAGGTGGTGGGTGGCTACACGAGTAACTGTCTTGCCGTTGCGAAGGCCCTTTATGATTCGGTAGTGGTAAAAACCGTGCCGGTTTCTTCAACAAGAGTTGCAGAGGCCACAAAACTCCTTGAGAACATCTATAGAGCGGTGAATATAGCGCTGGTAAACGAAATGAAGATGCTTTTTGACAGAATGGAAATTGATGTGTGGGAGGTCATAGAGGCGGCGAAGACAAAACCCTTTGGATTTCAGGCATTTTATCCCGGCCCGGGCCTCGGTGGACATTGCATACCAATCGACCCCTTTTATTTGACCTGGAAGGCGAGGGAATACGAGTTTTCCACCCGGTTTATCGAGCTTGCGGGGGAAATAAATACCAATATGCCTTATTATGTGGTTCAGAAAACCATTGAGGCGCTTAATGAGAAAGGGAAAAGCATTAAGGGCTCAAGGATTTTAATCCTGGGGCTTTCATATAAAAAGGATATAGACGATACCCGTGAATCACCCTCGCTGAAGATCATGGAGCTTTTCGAGGAGAAAAATGCCCATGTTGACTATAACGACCCGTATATACCGGTTCTCCCAAAAATGAGGAAATACTCATTTAACAATAGTTCAGTCCCTTTGTATGCTGAGAATCTTGCGAAATATGATGCCGTTGTTATCGCAACTGCGCATACTAATTACGACCCCGATTTTATCCTGAAATATTCCAACGTAATCATTGACACAAGGAATCTCATAAAAAATCATAATGGTAACCCAGGTAAAGTAAAAAGGGCATAGTGACATAAAGGCTTTTTCAACTAGAGACATTTTCAAAAAACTAAAGTGTTACGAATTTTCAAAATCTGTTTTTTTTGGACTATAGTTACGGAATATTCAAAATTAAAATATGAACAACTCAACAACTCAATCATGTAACCATTCACCCTTTATTGGCCTCATTGGCCTTGGTTATTGGGGGAAGAACATTCTGCGAAGCGCTCATGAACTTGGAATCTTACATACGGCATGTGATTCAAATCAAGATATCCTCTCAGAAAGAAAAGAGCAGTTTCCACGGGTAAACTATACAACCTCATATGTGGATATCCTGAATAACCGTGACATTACCGCCGTTGCAATAGCTTCACCTGCCATTACTCACTATGAATATGTTAAAAAGGCGTTACTGGCAGGAAAAGACGTCTTTGTAGAAAAACCGCTTGCTTTTGCAGTTCGTGAAGGCGAGGAACTGGTAAAACTTGCAGAAAAAAACAACAGGGTCCTGATGGTAGGTCATATTCTGCAATACCATCCGGCAGTTATCAGACTAAAAGAGCTTATAAGTTCAGGAGAACTCGGGAAAATTCAGTATGTCTATTCCAACCGATTGAACATTGGCAAACTTCGTACGGAGGAAAACATATTGTGGAGCTTTGCCCCTCACGACATATCAGTTATGCTTATGCTGATTGATGAAGAACCGCTGAATGTGTCAGCCTTTGGCGGAGACTATCTTAACAGGGGAATTTACGATACTACATTGACTACCCTTGATTTTAAAAATGGAATCAAAGGCCATATCTTCGTGAGCTGGGTACATCCATATAAGGAACAGAAACTGATCATCGTTGGTTCAAAGGCGATGGCGGTATTTGATGATGTGAGCAAGGAAAAACTATTTCTTTATCCTCACACAATTGAATGGAAAAATGGGAAAATCCCTATTGCACAAAAAGCCGATTATCAGGTTATCCCTGTGGAATCAGGAGAGCCATTAAAGATGGAATTGAGTCATTTTGCAGATTGTGTAATGCAGAAAAAGAAACCAAAAACAGATGGTATTGAGGGATTGCGGGTATTAAAGATACTTGAATCAGCCGAAAAATCCATAGCCGATTCCAAACGTAACCATTCAACCATTCAGCCATTTAACCATGTAACTACTCAACTCTCCAACGCAGCTTCATATTTCAAACATGAAAGCGCTTATATTGACAAGGATGTGCAGATTGGTGACGGAACAAAGATATGGCATTTCTCCCATATTCTTCAAGGTTCAAGAGTAGGTAAAAATTGTAAAATAGGAAAGCATGTAGAAATAGGGCCCGATGTGGACATTGGTGGTAACTGTAAAATTCAGAACAATGTATCAGTTTATAAAGGCGTTACTCTGGAAGAAGAGGTATTTTGCGGCCCGTCTTGTGTATTTACCAATGTCTATAATCCAAGGGCATTCATGGAAAGAAAACACGAATTCAGTCAAACCATGGTGAAAAGAGGGGCTACGATTGGCGCAAATGCTACTATAGTTTGTGGAATTACCATCGGGCGATATGCAATGATCGGGGCAGGTGCAGTGGTAAAAAGGGATGTACCGGATCACGCCATCGTTGCTGGCGTACCTGCAAAGCAGATTGGCTGGGCGTGCAAATGCGGAACAACCTTGAAATTTAATAGTGATCATGCGACATGTGCATATTGTGGAGACAGATATTTACTAAAAGATAATAGACTAACAATAGATACTGAAAAGTGCCAAATCACAATATCCAAATAACAAATAAATTCCAATGGATGAAAATCAAAACTTCAAACAATATGATCTTGAAGAGAGGATATCTCAATTTGCAAAAAAAGTTGCTCTTTACGTAAAACAATTATCAGAAAATATTTCAAACTTAGAATAGGGGAAACAAGTAGTGAGGGCTTCTGATTCTGTAGGTGCAAATTATATCGAAGCAATTGAGTTCAAAAAGATATTCTCTTCTATACTTACAAAGTCAGAATAATTGAGTTTAAAATTTGGTAACACTTTAGTTTTTTGAAAAAGTAGGGGCGAAGCATTTGCCAGTTTGGGTATGAATGCATGTATGTCAAGCATAGCAAATGCTTCGCCTCTACACTGCGCGGCAAACATCGTCATTATTGGAATTTTTCAAAAAACTAAATTGTTACGAAATTTGTAATTTGTTGTTTGGAATTTAACCGTTTATTTGGGATTTGTTTTTTGAGTTTTGGAATTTAATAATTGCGGTTATCAAGGAGGAAATAGATTAAGTGAAACACATACCGATGCTCGACCTGAAACTTGAATATGAATACATGAAAGCAGATATCGATGCCGCTATCAAAAAATGCCTTGACCATCAAAAGTGGATACTTGGTCCAGAAGTAGAAGAACTCGAAAATAAAATTGCAGAATATCTTGGTGTAAAACATTGCATAGGCGCTTCGTCCGGTACTGAAGCCTTAGTTTTGTCCTTAAGAGCCTTAGTAATTAAGTTAAAAGGCCAGGAATATTTCGATGAAAGCGACGAAATCATCACTACCCCATTTACCTTCACCGCCACCGGTGATGCCATCTTACGCGCAGGTGCAACGCCGGTATTTGTCGACATCGACCCAATTACCTATAACATCGATCCAAAAAAGATTGAAGAATACCTTAAATCCGAAATCCAAAACCCGAAATCTAAAATTAGAGGTATAATTCCCGTCCATCTTTACGGTCAGCCCTGCAATATGGATGAAATCATGAATATTGCAAGGGAACACAATCTCTTTGTCCTTGAAGACGTTGCGCAGGCATTTGGTGGTACTTGGAATAGTTCGACATGGCCTTCCCTGAGCTTGTCGAAGGGCGCATCACAAAAACTTGGCTCAATAGGAACCGCAGGTACTTTCAGCTTCTTTCCATCAAAAAATCTTGGTGGTTTTGGTGATGGAGGAATGGTATCAACAAACGATGACGAGCTTGCGGAACTGGTGAGGATGCTGTTAAAACACGGTGGGAAGGATAAATATAATGTCGATCATATTGGTTATAACGCAAGGCTCGATACGCTCCAGGCAGCAATCCTCCTTGCAAAATTTAAGTATATTGATGAATTTAATGAACGAAGGCGAAAAATTGCGGAAATTTACAATCGTGAACTTTCAGGTATTGAAGAACTGGTTCTTCCTGCTAACCATTTAACCATGCAGCCATCTAACGAATCAATTACTCAACTTCCCAAGTTCTCAACCTCTCAGTGTCACGATGGCCATGTTTATCACCAATACACCCTTAGGGTCAACAAGGGGAAGAGGGATGCGCTTCAAAAATACTTGAAGGGAAAAGGCATCGATACCATGATCTATTATCCAGTGCCATTGCACAAGATGAAGGTGTTTGATGGCAGAGGGAAAGTTTTAAGTGATTTAAGGCACTCCGAGCAAGCGGTAAAAGACGTCTTGAGTTTGCCAATAGAACCCCTGCAAGTTGAAAATACTACAGGATATGTCATTGACTGTTTGAGAGAATGGAAAGGATGAAAAATAAATTGCAGAGTTCAGGATTCAGTCTTTCTCGTAGAGACGCAAAGTGAGCAAAAAACAAAAGGCTTTAACCCTTGTCACCCTTAGCGACTTAGCGTGAACCCGATGAACATGGCTGATTTAAAGTTAACCCCTGAAGGAATAATACATCCTCAGTTGCCAGCGTTCAGGGTTCAGCGAAGGTAGTATGGCGGTTTCATAAAACATTTATAAATGGTAGGTATTGTGGTACAATAACCTCAAAAACGAAATTGGAGGTTATTATGTC
>CAZBCT010000019.1:0-35064 GCA_964490485.1 uncultured Candidatus Brocadia sp.
CATATTTAGGTATACCATATTACAGCGCTACCTTTTGAGAGAATGGTTCAGGATGTTTTTGCCGTCTTTAGCGTGTTTCGAACTCCTCATATTCTTAGGGTTTGCTATTCAATTATTACATAAAGGACTCGACATTGTTACCCTGAGGATACTTATCCCTCATCTCTTTATTCAGGCGTTGCCTTATTCTATACCATCGGCATTGCTTACGGCAACCTCCATGACTTACGGGCGCATGAGCGCTGACCATGAAATTGTCGCTATCCAGGCGGGTGGTGTACATATTCTGAAAGTCATTATACCGGTATTGGTAATTGGGTGTGTCTTTTCCCTGATAGCATTGTTTTTGGTTTCTGAAGCCTTGCCTCGGTCGAGTTTTAGAATAATAGTACTTCAGGAACGCGCCCTGAATAATATCCTTGCAGGACGTCTGGCAACCTTCCAGAAAAAGCTTAATTTGTATCCCTATCAAATCTATGTGGGAAGTGTGGAAAATAACATTAACAAAGATATCGTAGTGATTGAGTATGTGAATGACTATGTGACGAATGTAATTCTTGCCGCGGAAGGTTCTATCGCCATGGACGAGGCGGAAAATAGGATATTGCTTACGCTGCGTCAGGGTGAATTTCTGAAGCCAAATTACAAAAAGACAGAAGAAATCCCCAGTCTCGGGGTATTTCATGAAACGACATTCGAGATTTCTTTGAGCGAAAAGAAACGGGAGTCTTCTTCCCGGTATATGACGGTGTTCCAGCTATGCAGGAACAATAAGGAAATTGCAATGGAAATAGCCAGGAACAAAGAGTTGCCGTTGAATTCCGGAAAAAGCAAGGATGTGTTAGCGAAGGAACTCACTGTTTATCGCGCCGAATTGGCCGATTTGTCCAAAAAGCGCGACAACTTTCAATTAGAATTGAAACGGTCGAATGAAAATGTAACACGGCAGAAAACAAAGATCGAGGGATTGGAAAACGAGAGTAAGATCGCCAAAAACTATATCCTTATTGCCAATGAAAATTTAATACAGGTGAAAAAAGGAAATAAACAGCGTAGTTCCGGGAATGAGGATAAGGACAAAAAAATCATGCAAATCAAGGAAACCATCGAAAAAGAAAAACAGAGAGTTTATAGTATCGAGCAAAAAATTGTTACGGCCAGCGAAATAAAGACTGAGGAAACGAAAAAAATTGTTTTGCTCTCTCAGGCTATTGCCGAGGTAAATACCCGGAGAGATATTTTGCTTAAAGATACTGGTGTTCTGGAAAATGAATCGTACATTGCTGACAAAGAGGAAATGATGCGAAAGAATGATGTTTCCATACATAAGCGGCTGGCGCAGGCCCTTTCGTGTATCCCTTTTGTTATCATTGGCATCCCCATGGGCATTATGCTGCGGAGCGGGCATCTTATTGTTGGGCTGGGCGCTAGTTTTATGGTAATTCTGTTTCTCTATTATCCCCTGGTGGTAACTGGCATTGTGATGGCAAAGGATACATTTGTTCCGGTTGTGCCTGCCATATGGGGTGCAGATATCATCCTTTTTCTTGGAGGCATGTTCATATTCAGAAAAATGTTTGCGCGATAGACATGCTACGCGCTGCCATACTTTTCTTATCAAAGCGGAGGCGACGATGTGTCCACGGTTTTTAACACACATAACTTCTTGACTTTTTATGGAAAAGCATTAGTATTACGACTATTCACTTTTTGTAACAATTTAGTTTTTTGGTAACACGTTAGTTTTTTGAAAATTTCCAATAATGGCGATGTTTGCCGCGCCGTGTAGAGGCGAAGCATTTGCTATAATTGGCATACATGCATTCATACCCAAACTGGCAATGCTTCGCCCCTACTTTTTCAAAAAACTAAATTGTTACCACTTTTTGAGCTACGTCAACTGTTTTGCATTTCCTCATACGATGGATTAATACATGAATAACAGGCTCACGTTCGGAATGAATATCGGGAGTAAATGGACGCGTATCATTATGGTATTGATTATTGCCAATGTCAGCGTGTTTGTGCTCCAATTGCTCTTTTCGACGGTGAGTTTGCAATGGTCGCCTCAGTTGATGAATGCCTTGACCGATGAGCAACTCAGCCGCTCATCGGCTTATCCGTGGTATTATCCCGCTTCTGATAAGTTTACAAAGTTGTTCTGGCTTTACCCGCCCGATGCGCTGGGACATTTATGGTTATGGCAGTTTGTTACGTACATGTTTCTGCACAGTACAACGGATCCCTGGCACTTAATCTTTAATATGCTTGGTCTTTGGATGTTTGGAAGTGAGGTTGAGCGGGTACTTGGATCCAGGCGGTTTTTAACGCTTTATTTTACGGCGGGGATTTTTGCCGGGATATGTTGTTGTGTGTTTACTCCGGGAACTTCTATCCTGGGGGCTTCGGGGGCCATCTTTGCCATTGAAGTGGCCTTTGCCATGTATTTCCCAAACAGTACCGTCATTTTCTATGTCTTTCCTATAAAGGCAAAGTATTTGGTCATGATCTTCGCCGGACTTACGATTTTTAGTTGCATCATTCCAAGGTCTGGTAATGTTGCGCACTTTGCGCATTTGGGGGGGCTGGTGTATGGTTTTCTCTTTGTTCGGTATTCTTGCCGGGTAGGGGAGTATCTCAGAAAGTGGCAGGTTCGCCAACAAGAAAAGGAGTTAATGAAAGATCAGGAACTGCGCGATAAGGTGGACGAAATCCTCGATAAAGTAAATCGTGAGGGTTTGAGAAATTTGACGTGGCGTGAAAGAAATTTTCTCAAGAATGCAAGTAAGCGGTATAAAAAAAATAAAGAGGTAAAGACTTAGAGGGAAGATGTGTTATTGTGGTGATGCTAAAATATGATTCTCTATGGAGCAAACGATGTTTAAAATTGCAGTAAATGGCGCCTGCGGGAGGATGGGAGCCAGGATTGCCGCCCTCGCCTGTGAAGACCCCGAGTTAAAATTGGTAGCCGCATTGGAAAGACCGGGACATCAGTTCCTTGGTAAAGATGTGGGCTCGGTTTCCGGATGCGGAGACACGGGCATCAAAATTGCCTTTTCCTTAGATACGCACGCGGACGTTTTAATTGATTTTTCATCACCCGAATCTACGTTAGCGATTGCTGAGATTTGTGCACAGAAGAAGATCGCTCTAGTTGTTGGAACCACAGGACTGAATCCCCACCAGCACGAAAAACTTCAATCCTTCTCTCAAGTGATTCCCTGTCTCGTTTCTCCCAATATGAGCGTCGGAGTCAATATTATGTTTAACCTTGTTGCACAGGTTGCACGGATGGTAGAAAAAGAGTTTGATATAGAAATCGTGGAAACTCACCACCGGTTTAAGAAAGATGCGCCCAGTGGTACGGCTTTGCGACTTGCCGAGAGGATGTGTGCGGCAACGGGTCGTGAAATGGAAAGAGATGTTGTCTATGGCAGAAGTGGGATTGCCGGAGAGCGACCAGCGGATCAGATTGGTATTCATGCGGTTCGTAGTGGAGACGTTGTCGGTGATCATACCGTTGTCTTTGGTAGTTTGGGAGAGCGCATAGAGATCACTCATAAGGCACATACCAGGGATACGTTTGTAAGAGGTGCTATTCGTGCAGCAAAGTTTATTGCCAAAAAATCTCCGGGGATGTACAGTATGTCAGACGTTCTGCAGATAAGATCGTGAGTGAGCTTTCTTACCTGAAGGTGCATGTCAGGGATTTTGACAAAAATTACCTGTCGCAGTAAAGCAGCAACCAAATTTTCCTTATGAAAGAGTGCAAAGGGGATTGCAAAGAAACTTGCTAAGAAGAGATAACTTTACAAGATAGTGCGAGGACTTATGAGATTTGATAAATTTACCATCAAGGCGCAGGAAGCGGTACAGGAAGCCCAGGAACTTGCTGAATCCAAAAGGCAGCAGCAGATATTGGCGGTGCATTTACTGGAAGTTCTGATAACTCAGGAACAGGGCATTGTAACGCCTCTTCTGAAAAAATTAGGGATTGATACGGATGCCGTTCTCGACAAGGTAATGAACACGATCAATAAATTACCACAAGTAAGCGGATCGGGAGCGCCCGGCCAGGCGTATGTGAGTGCAGAACTTCGGGATACTTTTAATCTCGCCTGGGAAGAAGCAAGCAAACTGAAAGACGAATATGTAAGTACAGAACATCTGTTGCTGGCGCTCGCGGGTCAAAGGAATATTTCCGCGGGGAGAATCCTCAGTGAGTCTGGTCTTACCAGGGAATCCATTTTTGCGGCATTGAAGGAGATCAGAGGCAGTCAAAGGGTTACCGACCAGAATCCGGAAGAAAAGTACCAGGCGCTTGAACGCTATAGCAAAGATCTTGTCGAATTGGCCCGAAAGGGAAAGCTTGATCCGGTTATTGGGCGTGATGATGAGATACGGCGCGTCATACAGGTTTTATCGCGCAGGACGAAGAACAATCCCGTACTGATTGGTGAACCTGGGGTGGGAAAGACGGCCATTGTAGAGGGTCTGGCCCAGCGTATTGTTAACGGCGATGTGCCGGAGAGTCTGAAAAACAAGCGGGTTATGTCTTTAGATATGGGCGCCCTTATAGCAGGGACAAAATACCGGGGTGAATTCGAAGATCGTCTCAAGGCAGTGCTTAAGGAGGTAAGTGAAAAAGAAGGTCAAATTATCCTCTTTATCGATGAACTGCATACCGTGGTGGGAGCGGGGGCGGCTGAAGGTGCAGTGGATGCATCCAATTTATTGAAACCGGCGCTTGCACGCGGTGAGTTGCGCTGTGTGGGGGCTACCACTCTGGATGAATACCGGAAGCATATTGAAAAGGATGCTGCATTAGAAAGACGTTTCCAGCCGGTGTATGTCGGAGAGCCGTCCGTCGAGGATACGATTGCAATTCTGAGGGGATTGAAGGAACGGTATGAACTGCACCATGGGGTACGCATTAAAGATACAGCGATTGTTGCCGCCGCCACGCTTTCCCAGCGATATATTTCAGACCGGTTTTTACCTGATAAGGCCATTGATTTGATCGATGAGGCGGCATCAAAACTAAGGATAGAAATCGACAGTATGCCTGTTGAACTTGATGAGATTGAACGGAAGAGTATGCAACTGGAGATTGAAAAAGAGGCGTTAAAAAAAGAGAAAGATACTGCATCAAAGCAGCGCATGGAAAAAATCGATAAACAGCTATCAGATTTAAAAGAAGAATCGGGTGCGCTTCGTGCTCAATGGGAAAATGAGAAAAAAGTCATCAAAGAGATACAGGAGATCAATGCAAGAATTGAACATGCCAGAATCGATGAACATGCAGCGCAAAGAGAAGGTAATTTAGGGAAGGTAGCAGAGATACGATACGGACTGATCAGGGAGTGTGAACAGAAATTGAAGCAGAAACACACCGAATTACAGGAATTGCAAAAGAACAAACCGCTCCTGAATGAAGATGTCGATGCTGATGATATTGCTGCGGTTGTTTCCAAATGGACCGGGATTCCCGTGACACGCATGTTGGAAGGGGAGAAGGAAAAGCTTTTAAAGATGGAAGACAGGCTCAGGGAACGGGTCGTTGGTCAGGATGAGGCTATTCATGCTGTTTCAAATGCCATCCGGCGTGCCCGTGCCGGACTTCAGGACCCCAATCGACCCATTGGCACCTTTTTATTTCTCGGTCCAACGGGTGTCGGAAAAACCGAACTTTGCAAGGCCCTTGCTGCCTTTTTGTTTGATAGTGAAAATGCGATGGTGCGCATTGACATGTCAGAATTTATGGAACAACACTCGGTGGCGCGACTCATTGGAGCGCCTCCCGGATATGTCGGGTATGAGGAAGGCGGGCGTCTGACTGAGGCAATCCGGCGAAGACCGTACTCCGTTATCTTATTTGATGAGGTAGAGAAAGCCCATCGTGATGTGTTTAATATCTTGTTGCAGGTATTTGATGATGGACGATTAACTGATGGACAAGGCAGAACAGTGGATTTTAAAAATACCATTATCGCCATGACCTCAAACATCGCAAGCCAGTGGATACAGGATCTTACCGGTCCTGAAAATGAAGAAGAGCTGAGAAGGCAGGTAAAGCAAGCGTTAAAAGAGGCATTCAGGCCAGAGTTTCTTAACCGCATAGATGAGACAATTATATTCCATGGTTTGTCAAAAGAGATGATCGGGCTGATTGCTGAGATACAGTTAAAAGATCTGCAAAAGCGGTTGTCAAAAAATAACTATCGTTTGAAGGTTACGAACAGGGTAAAGGAGAGTCTGGTACAGGAGGGTTTCGATTTACACTTTGGCGCCAGACCACTAAAGCGTACGATCCAGCAGATGATTGAAAACCCGCTCTCCATGGAGATTCTGGAGGGTAAATTTGCGGAGGGTACGGAAATTAATGCTGATATGAAAAACGGCAAGGTGGTTTTCACTGCCGGCGAGTTGATAACCGGATAAAGATTCGGTATTTGTTTTTTACGAAAATTAAATTGTAGAGGAATTTTCATTTTATTTAAGCGGTTTTTCGGTAGGGTGGATTAAGCGAAGCGAATCCACCCTATCATACAATATTGAAGATGGGTACTACTCATATCTTGATATTTCTTGATAGAACAGAATGGAGCGATTTGTGAATAGAAAAATAATTACAGGTTATTATGTTACTTTTTTGTTTGCTGCGGTTCTCAGTATTGCGCCAATAATTTCCTGCGCCGGGGAAACCGTTAAAAAAATAAGCCTGGCGGAATTCAATACGTTACTTGAGAGTAATAAAGGTAAGGTAGTGGTTGTTGATCTGTGGGCAACATGGTGCCCGCCCTGCAGGAAAGAGATACCGGGATTCATCAATCTTTATAATAAACACAAGGGTAATGGTGTAGAGATCATTGGAATCGCCTTTGATGAAAATGGGCTGGAAGCGGTTCCACCGTTCATAAAAAAAATGGGGATTAATTATCCCGTTTATCTTGGAGGGCCTGATATTGCAGAATCATACGATCTGCAGGCGTATCCAACTACGATTTTGTATGGTAAAAATGGTAAGATGGCCAACAAACATATTGGTTACGTGTCAGAAAAAGAATTTGACGACGAGATTGGTATACTGTTAAAAAAGTAAAACAAAAATATTGGTTTGATTTAGATCCCATAGGTAATTTATCCAGGACAGAGACAGCAGAAACGGAAGCAGCCTCTCCTTGCCAAAATCAAAAGTGAGCATGACTGACGTAGGGGCGAAGCATTTGCCAGTTTGGGTATGAACACATCTACGCCAATTATAGCAAATGCTTCGCCCCTACACTGTGTGATAAATATTGTTATTATTGGAATATTTTGAAAAACTAAATTGCTACGAAATCTGGGATTTAGCTTCCTTGTTTGAGGTTATTTTACCGCTTCGATCCCGGGCAATTTCCATTTGCCTTTGAGAATGGTGTCTTTTGGTTGCCATAGATGTGCCATGAGCCAGAATTCCCCTTTCGGGGCAGGAAGCCAGTTCCGCTTTTCCTTTGGGTCAGCGGGTTCATCTGCCTGAATGGAGATGGTCAGGCTGCCGTCTTTCTGATACTCAATTCCACTGGTGGTGCTGCTTATGCTGTACCGGTTTGAGGGATTCCCGAACATCATGCCTTGTTTATCATAGAGGGTAAGCGACCATTCCCCAAGAACGGGGGGGAATCCATCTTTGAAATGGAGCTTGTATTTTTTCTTTGCACCGTCAAGTTTTTCACCTTGGATATCGACATTCGTGCGCGGGCAAAATTTTTCCACGGCAAGACCTGCAAACGGATCAAGAGCATAGCATATGGCTGCACGGTCGAGATACCGCAATCCAGACCAACCTGTTGCCAGGGTTGGATACAACCAGCCGCTGTTATAGGTAAAGAGCGACTGTGCGCGCGAAACCATCATTAACCGGGCTTCCGGGATGGCTTTTTTTAATCCGGCTTTCGTATGCTCTCCAAGGGCGTTATAATCAAACCCATACTCGGAAAGGCCAATGGTCTTGAACAAGGCATAAAAGACGCGCTCTTCTTCCCTGGGGGGCATGATTTTCATTACTTCTCCCAGGATGTGGAAGAACTGCAGATCCTGGGGTATAAGTCCTGAGTTCAGTTTTTCAGAGGATTTATAGGGTTTGGGAGGCAGAGAAGGGTCGAGCCACCGGCTATACGGAATCACCCGGTAATATTGACGCATGATATTTACCACGGTCGCAATCTCGGCTTGGTCATCCTTTTTTACTACGATACTTCCCTGTCCATAGACATACCGCGTTGGACATTGAATAACGTTCAATGTTGGGAACAGCTCTCCCTTAAAATGCGGACCAACCAGCAGATACTCCCCGCCTTTACCTGATGTGGCGCGTGTTCCAACCGCGCGAATGACATCTCCCCGATAATCGTAAAAAGTCATACTGAAATACCGGTCTCCATGATCATCCGGGATTTCCACCACGATAGGCTCTTCTGACAGATCGAACCAGACCTGACCAAAGATGACCTCATGACTGGCAAACCGGGCCTTCCATTCCGGCCCTAATAATCGTCTGCTGGGATTTAGTGCATTCAGGGGCGCGTAAATTCCGCTCGGTAACGGTTTTTCAACTGCGCTCATTGCCAGACGATACGTGTGGTTCATTACCAGAGGATACCCCCAAAGGTAAGCCTGCACCCCTATATGGAATGCCTCCGCTTCCTGGAGTTGCTCTTTTGAGAGTATGGCGGTTTCCTTTTCCTGTTCCTGGAGTGTCTGGGCAAATGATTGGGATACCGTCATGCCTATGCTGAGCATGCAGATAGCCGCGGCAACGACTCTTTTGAAATTTTGTTTCATAATCAGCCTTTCCTTTTTGGAAAATACCATGCAAAAAAATCACGAGAACAAGGTAGATAAAATAGCACATTCTATAGATTATTTAGATTGTAAAAAGTGACCCTGTGATTTTCAATTTATTTTTAGGGAATTAGAAAGTATAATGAATTTTTAAAAAATGATATGCCCTGTATAAGCGAATCCTGCCAATTCCAGACAAATGGACTCGTGGTACAAGATTCTTGGTAAATCTGAAGATATGGCAAAACGCCTACACTGCGCGGCAAACATCGGCCATTATTGGAATTTTTCAAAAAACTAAATTGTTACGTTTTTTTGAGAATATAGATTACTCATTTTTGTAGGTAAGGCTTTGGTATAATAATTGACTGTTAGCATACGGTAAGATAAAATGTGGAAATAAAAATGAACGATGCGTTAAAAGAGATAAAATCGATTGCAATCCAGATGGAGACGGATGGAGTGAAGTTTTATAGCGAATTGGCAGACAAAACCCTGCATCCGATGGGAAAGGCTATGTTCAGGTCGTTTGTGGAGGATGAAAAATCGCATCTCAAAAGGCTTCGCACCCTTTTGTCTGGTCATGGCGCGAAAGATCAAACGACGGAAAAAAGCCCGGTAAATCCCCGCAAGAGATTAATCACGGTTTTTACGCAGATGGGTGATGAGATGAAAAAAAAGGTGAATGCCAGCACAAACGATATCGGGGCGGTTAAACTCGCCATGGAGCTTGAGGAAAAAGGAATGGCATTCTACGAAAAGGCTGCCCGTGAGACACAAGACATCATGGATCGTGATACCTATCGCTTCCTTGCAGATGAAGAGAAAGTGCATTTCAGCATATTGAAAAATACGCTCGAATTTTTGGAAAAAACAGAATTTTGGGAGGCTGAAAATGAAGGGCGTATTTATGATATGTGGATCAATATGGTAAATAAGAATAAATTGTATGGAGAGGAAAAACCCGGCTAACCCGATTTACAAAAAATCGGGAATGCGCCGGAGGCAAAGAGTGAGGATATCTGGTATAATGAACAAGAGCAGAATTGATACGTTTCGCATAGAAAAAGATTATCTCGGTGAGGTGAGAGTGCCCGCAGTGGCGTATTACGGGGTTCAAACTGCCCGGGCGCTGGAAAATTTTCCCATTAGCGGACAATCGTCTCTGCCGGTATTTACCATGTCCATGGTTTCCATAAAAAAGGCCGCAGCTATGGTTAACATGGAACTTGGCTGTCTCGATAGTAAGATAGGGGATATGATTGTTCTGGCATGTGATCGCATATTGAACGGCGAGTTTTGTGATCAATTTCTGGTGGATGTGTATCAGGCCGGGGCCGGGACGTCTCATCATATGAACGTTAATGAAGTCATTGCCAATGTTGCGGTTGAAATGCTTGGCGGGACCAAGGGGGACTACTCGGTAGTTCATCCGAATGACCATGTCAACTACGGACAGTCTACCAACGATGTTTATCCTACTGCCATGCGTATCGCTGCCTTGCAATTGTCTGAAAAGCTGGTGAAGAATCTGGATGACTTGGCGGAGACGTTTCAGGAAAAGGCGCGATCTTTTGATTCCATAGTAAAGTCAGGACGCACCCACCTGCAGGATGCTGTGCCCATTCGTGTGGGGCAGGAATTTTCTGGTTATGCTGATTCCCTCGTGAAGGCGACCAGGGGGATTGAAAAGTCCAGCGGATCGTTAAAAGAATTAGGAATTGGTGGAAGCGCTGTCGGTACGGGAATTAACACCCATCCGGAGTACGCTACCAGGGTAATTGAAAAACTGCGAAAAATTGTTAAACTCGATATCAGGGGAGTAAAGAATCGGTTTGAGGCCATGCAGAGCAACGCCCCATGCGTTGAACTCTCCGGCGCGCTTCGTACCCTGGCCGTGGAATTCATCCGTATTGCGAATGACCTCCGATTGATGAACTCGGGGCCGAATACCGGACTGGCTGAGATTGAGCTTCCGGCCGTGCAGCCAGGGTCTTCTATCATGCCGGGGAAAGTGAATCCTGTTATTCCTGAGATGATGAATATGGTCTGTTTTTCTGTTATGGGCAACGACCTGTCGATAGCGCTGGCAGCGCAGGCAGGGCAATTTGAGCTCAACGTTATGATGCCTTTGATCCAGTACAAACTGCTTGATTCTCTTTTGATTCTGAGCAATGCATCAAAGATATTTCATGAAAAATGTATAAAAGGCCTCACGGTTAACGAAGAAAAATGCCGGGATTACGCCATGCGAAGTCTTGGCATTGTCACGGTTTTAAATCCTGTTATTGGCTATTCAAAGGCGTCAGAGGTGGTTAAGGCATCAATAAGGACAGGGAAATCGGCACGGGAGATTATTCTGGAACAAGAGATACTCCCTGAGGAAAAGGTGAATCAGGTGTTGTCACCCATGTCCATGACGGAGCCCGGTATTCGAACGTAATAAGGCAAAGGGGTTTTTTAATTTATTTCTTTTTGTGGTTATTTTTAGGGAAAGGGGTGTAATATGAAAAAGGTAACTCTGTTGATTGCTGGTATCTGTTGCATAGGTTTCACCGGATTGACGCACAGCGTTTGCACGCGGACAGTAAGTGCGGCTGAAGAAACGGCTATTACCCACGAAGGGGTTGCGCTTCCAACCAGAATGGTGATGAGTAATATAGCGAGGCGGATGAGCAACATACTCGAGGGAACGCTGGCAGGCAGTTTTAAATACGTTGCCCAGGAGGCCGGCGCCATAGTAGATGACAGTTACAGGATAAATGAAGTCTTCTTCCCAATCGATCCGAAGGAAAATAAATGGTTTCAACAGGCAAAAATCGATCCCAATGACTCAAAAAAGATAACAAAACTGAAGGAAGGATTCGACGTCTACCTGAAAAGCATAGCATCTTCGGCTCTCGAAATTCAAAGGGCTGCAAAGTCGGAAGATCAGAAAGCAACGTTTAAGGCCTTTACGAATATGGTGGAAAAGACGTGTTTTGAGTGCCATGCAGAGATCCGTGACAAAATGATACCAATTGAAAACCGGTAATGGTCAGGGATTGCGTATGGCATGACGCTGCAAAGCCACGCCAAACCCGCAAGTCGTAGAGACTACTCCCTGAATATCCGTTTGTTAATGGGGACTTGAGGGATGAGAAGGTAGGTTGGGTTGAACGTCAGTGAAACCCAACGATTATCATAAGTAGCCCACCTCGTCATAATAAAAAGACAGACGGGCAAGAATAATGTTGGGGGGATTCGTTCCTCATCCCAACTTGCCGAGTAAGTGGCGTGGATATCGTGAAGGTGGATTCAGCATGAAAAGACACATGCCGTAAACCACCCTTATAGGTTAAGGAATTTCAAACCAGTTTTTCTCCCCCTAAAAAGAGGGGATAAAGGGGTGTATAAATCGGTTATAACACACCCCCGGCCCATGTAGAGCGACCAGTCTGGTCGCTTTACAATGAGGGGAAATTTAAAATTGCTGCCGGAGGTAGCCTAATTAAAAGATTGATTACGGAATAGAAAGTAGTGTACAATATTTTCAAATTTTCAGTGAAGGAGAATCTATGTCGAAATGGGAATGCCGTGTGTGTGGTTACGTATATGACCCGGAAAAGGGTGATCCGGATAATGGGGTAAAACCGGGAACACCTTTTGATCAGTTGCCTGATGATTGGGTTTGTCCGTCCTGTGGTGCAAGCCAGGATCTTTTTGACAAACTCGATGCGTAAGTTTATAAGAAACATATTTTTAAGGAAAACACTTTGTGGTAGGATTAATAATTAGGCAATTTGCAAAAGGTTGTCTCGTGATTGCTGGAGCGATAGCAGGTGTTTGTCTGGAAGGCATTGCCCTGTCTCAAGCAGAACCAGCAGGAGAAAGCATACCAAAGGTCACCTATTCAAACCCGTATTTTAAGGGTACGAAGGAAGAGAAGGATGCTCAAATCAAGCGGATGACATCGCTTTTCGGTGTCGAATGCGATTTTTGCCATAACGAAGATTTAACCGTCTTTACTGATGAAGGGAAAAAATCAAAGGAGATGATGCGGGCATCCGTTGCATTAGGGGTTGAATGTGACTATTGTCATCTGGACCGGAAGCGATATAAAGAAAACGAACAGGAAGCAAAAAAAATGTTTGAGCTTAGTGAAATCATGGGTACGGAGTGTAATTTTTGCCATGCTGGGAAGGGAAAACTTACTCCAAAAGGGGAGACATCCAAGACGGCGTTTGTAACCCGCGATTGGGCAACTGAAGGGACGAAGCGGTGTCTGGAGTGCCATATTGAGAAAAAACAGTTTGCATTGAATTTTTATGGATGGCAGGTCCTGAATGCCTTGAAGGGACTCAAGGGAATGTGAATACTGATTACGACGTGATTATTGTTGGCGGTGGACCCGCTGCTCTTGCTGTGGCTGTTTATACTTGTCGCGCCTTATTGAAGACGGTAATCTTTGAAAAACAATATTTGGGCGGACAGTTGGTCGGCACTGATCTGATAGAAAATTATCCGGGATTCCCTGAAGTCATTAGTGGTGTCGATCTCATACAACGCATGGAGGCTCAGGCAAGACGGTTTGGCGTCGAGATACGGTACGAAGAGGTCTTGAAATTACAGATAGAAAACGGTTTAAAGGTCGTGACGACCGATTCGGGCACCTACGGAAGTCATGCGGTTATTTTAGCCGCCGGTGCAGACCCTAAAAAATTGGATGTACTTGGTGAAAAAGAATTTTATGGCAGGGGTGTGAGTTATTGCGCAACCTGCGACGGCGCATTTTACCGGGGTAAAGACGTCGTTGTCGTTGGAGGAGGAGATTCTGCAATAACTGAAGGTATCTTTCTCACCAAATATGCGAATACCATACAAATCATCCACAGAAGGGATGCATTTCGGGCCACGAAAATTTATCTGGATGAAGCCTTTTCAAATCCAAAGATCAAGATTGTCCTGAATACCGTCGTTGAAAGTATTCATGGGCAGGAAAAGGTTGATGGTGTTGTGGTTCAAAATATGTTGACGAAAGAAAAGCAGGATATTCCGTGTCAGGGTGTTTTTATTTTCGTTGGAAGTGTACCCAACACTGGTTTTTTAGGCAATTTGCTTTGTGTGGATGTTGGGTGCCATATTGAGACAAACATCCATATGGAAACATCCATAGAAGGGTTATATGCCGTCGGTGATATTCGGAAAAATTCGTACCGGCAAATTGCGACGGCCATCGGAGAAGGAGTTACCGCTGCCATTGCAGCAGAACACAGGCTTGCCGAGTTAAGAGCCTTAGGTAAAACAAAATGAAAAGTTATTTTTGCGTTCACGATAGTTGCTTCACGTATTTGTCATTTGGCTTTGATATACCTTTAAATTAAAGGAGAATTGAATGGCTATGTTGGAGGTAAAGGAAATTATAAAACAGGCTGCACAGCAGGAAGATAAGGCATATAAATTTTACATGGATGCATTAAAATTTGTTAAAGATCCGGCATCACAAATATGGTTAAAGGAACTCGCCGCTGAAGAGCTAAAGCATAAGGAGATGCTGGAGAATTTTGATGTTTCGAAGGTGAAGAAATTTAAACCGGAGAAAATCCACGACCTTCATATTACGGAATATCTGGTAGATAAAGACATTTCTGAGGTCAAAAATTTTCAGGATGTGTTGATTGTCGCGATGAAGAAGGAACAGAAGTCGTATAATTTTTATGTAGGTATGGCCAAGTCCACGGATAATCCTGATATGAAAAACTTATGCAAAATTCTTGCTCAGGAAGAACTCAAGCATAAGCACAAGCTTGAATTGTATTACGATGATAATGTCTATCAATGGGACTAAGGTTTTATTGTGAGTTTATGCTTTCCTTTTTTTTCCTCAATAGCCCTGAAAAACTAATCATTTCACAATTTTAGCTGGTAAGCCGGATTTTCAGCAGATCCGGCCTGCCAGCTGGTTTCTCTTTCCTTTTCCTTAGCCAAAAATATTCCATACTTCTGAATGGTTTGCAATTGTAGGTGAAAAGCATAAGGAATTCACTCACCTTCCCACTGTTGCATCCGTTTCGGGCATAAAACATTATATACTTGTGATCGGCATATCACATTAAAAAAGGTTGTTGGCTAAAAATCGTGTAATTGCCAACCACTTAGACGGGCCGGAAGACAGCATATGGTAAATATCTGGATGCGTGTTCTGCTTTGAGATGGTAACAGCAGATGAAAAAATTAGGCTTGACAATACAACAGCATCAGGTAAAATCTGAGCTATATGTCCTTTATGAATCTTATCTATGATGTTTATGCGTATCCCTGGGAATAATAAAAGCGAATCGTTTTACTGGATATTGTATTACTTTAGATACTATCAACCGCAAGGAGGTTGTTAGGGTTCGATATTATTAAGTTCATCGGTGTTAATATATTGCCCTGGAACCATTGGTTTTAGGGTTTTTTTTTGTCCACAATATTTGGTGGGGGTGTAGCACATGATTATTGTAATGAAAGCCGAATCTACAAAGAAGGACATTAATCACGTCCTCGAAAGCATAGAAAAGGCCGGATTAAAAGGGGTGGTCTTGCAGGGAACGAACCGGAACGTAATTGCGATCATTGGGGATGAACGGATACTGCCCGCTGACTTCTGGGATGTTATGCCCGGCGTGGAGAAGTCTGTTCCTATCCTTGCGCCTTATAAATTAGCCAGCAAAGAGGGAAAAGATTTCAGAACGATCATTCATCTCATGAATGGGAAAAAGATCGGGGGGGAAGAGATTGCCGTTATTGCCGGGCCGTGCGCTATTGAAAGCAAGGAGCAGATCATTGAAATTGCGAAACGAGTGAGAGATGCCGGCGCTACCGCATTGCGGGGCGGCGCATTCAAACCCCGAAGCAATCCATATACCTTTCAGGGTCTTATGGAAGCGGGTCTCGCGCACCTGGCACATGCCCGTGAGGCGTCAGGATTACCCATAGTAACCGAAGTGCTCACCCCGGAACATGTGTCATTGGTAAGTAAGTACTCTGATATCTTACAAATTGGAACACGCAACATGCAGAATTTTTTACTCCTGCGAGCCGTGGGTGAGGCCGGGAAGCCGGTGATTTTAAAGCGGGGTATGTCTGCAACGATTGAAGAGTTTCTCCTGGCCGCAGAGTATATTCTGGCGCAAAATAATCCCAATGTCATTCTGTGCGAAAGGGGTATCCGCACTTTTGAAACGCATACCCGTTTCACCTTGTCCTTAAGTGTTGTGCCACAACTCAAGGAGATGACCCACCTGCCCATCATCGTAGACCCAAGTCATGGAACAGGCAAGAGAAGCCTCGTCAATCCGATGTCCAAGGGATCGGTAGCGGTAGGTGCGGATGGCTTGTTAATTGAGACGCACCCTGAACCAGAAAAGTCATTCGTGGATGGGCCACAGACAATTACCCTCGAAGCCTTTGACGAACTTATGGAAGAACTAAAACCCGTAGCAGAAGCAGTTGGAAGGAAAATTTAGACAAGGAAGACATACCACAGATTGCACAGATGACACAGATAGAAGGAAAGGATTTAAAAGTAGACTGGTTTTAAAAGGCGAAACCCCGCGGCTTTTAACCCACCCCTAAATCCCCACCCAGGATGGGACTTCTTAAATTCCCCTCTTGAGAGGGGCAAGGGGTGTGTAAGGCAGTAGCAGAAACTTTGAATTCCTAACATTAAAGTGAGAAGAAAAGACAAAGAAATAACTGATAAGAATGAGGTCGAAACCATTCTTCAAACGGCCATGGTAGGAAGGCTGGGGACATGCGCCAACGGGACTCCCTATATTACACCCATGAATTTCACGTACGATAAAGAGACCGCAAAAATATTTCTCCACTGTGCAAATGAAGGAAGAAAGCTGGAAAATATCAGAACTAATCCGAATGTCTGTTTTGAGGTGGAAGAAGTAAAAGAGGTGATTGTAAAGCAACCTACCTGTGCCTCTTCCGTTGCATACCGATCTGTTATCATGTTCGGCAGCATCAAAATACTTTCTGACCTCCATGCAAAGGACTATGCACTTCAGAAACTTGCTGAAAAGTATGCGCCGCAAAATCCAAAAATTTCCTTTACCGACGCGATGCTGAATAAGACAAATGTGCTCGAAATAGAAATCAGGGAGATGACCGCCAAGAGGAGTCCGGTAAGGCCGGCAGTTACCGATCCGGCAAAAAAATGAAGCAATTACCACAGAGGACACAGAGAAAGAAAAATACTTAAAGAAGTAGTAAAATGATTTGTTTAAAAAATTACGAACATTTTTTATAGTAAACGCAAAAAGAAAGTTGTCATTGCGAGCACATTCGCTTTGCTCGGAATGACAGTCATAGGAAGATTGCTTCTGGCTATCGCCCTCGCAATGACCGTGCATGGTACTTATTTATTACGTTTACTATAATTCTCTGCGTGCTTAGCGCTCTCTGCGGTGAGAAATATAGGATTAATAATACAAAAAAAAGGGAAAGGAACGATATACATGGAGATCACGGCATCAACAAGGCTGCAATCCATTGGTGCATACGCCTTTGCAGAGGTAGACAAGGAAGTTGAAAAGTTAAAGTCCCTGGGAATTACCCCGATCGATTTCGGAGTGGGTGATCCTACCGTACCAACGCCGGAAATCGTGCGCAAGGCAACCCAAAAAGGGATAACCAACCGCAAATCTTCCGGCTACCCGAGTTACACAGGAGCCACCGAATTCCGCCAATCCATCGCTCAGTGGATGCACAAAAGGTTTGGCGTCCAGATGGACCCTACTACGGAGATTTCTTCCACCATTGGTTCAAAAGAGGGGGTATTCAATTTTGCGGAAGGGATCGTCAATCCCGGTGATTATGTGATCATCCCTACGCCGGGCTATCCACCCTATACAAGGGGAACTTTGTTCGCTGAAGGAATTCCCCACTATGTACCGCTCCTGGCAGAAAACAAGTTTCTGATCGATCTGAAATCGATTCCGGAGGAGATCTGCAGGAAGGCGAAGATCCTGTGGATCAACTACCCGAACAGTCCCTCGGGGGCCGTAGCTCCGTTATCGTATTTAAAAGAGGTCGCGGAGTTTGGAAAAAGACATAACATTATTATTGCCTCTGATGAGGCCTACAGTGAAATCTATTTTAACGAACCCCCGCATAGCATCCTGGAGATTACAAAAGAAGGTATCATTGTCTTTAACTCCTTCTCCAAGAGAAGCGCCATGACGTGTTACCGGGTGGGCTGGGTGGCAGGGGATAAGCGGATTATAGATATATTTAAAAAGGTAAAAACCAACATTGATTCAGGCACGGCCACGTTTATTCAGGATGGAGCGATTGCCGCACTCAGTGACGAAACTCATGTGGAAAAGATGAGGGCGGAATACCGGATCAAACGTGATTTGCTGGTAGATGCGTTTCAGCGTATCAAACTCCCTGATTGTACCCCTGAAGCAACGATTTATCTCTGGCAAAAGGTACCAGAGGGAATAACCTCTGTCGAATTTGCGCAGAAACTCCTTTCACCAGAAATCGCCATAGTAACAACGCCCGGGGCATGGATTAGTGATAAGACAAATAATGGACTGAACCCAGGCGAAGGTTACGTACGTTTCGCGCTGGTACCCAGTATCAAAAATACCAGGGAAGCTGCACGGCGGATTAAAAAGATATTACCAAAGGTTTTGTAAAGAGACGGCAACCACAGATTTCGCAGATTACACAGATGATAAGTCAGGTTACCGCAGGCAACGACTCTTAATCTCCCCTCTGAGGTAGGTCAACCGTCCCCGGTTGACCTCATAATGACAAGCGGGACGCTCGTCTTACCGATAGAGGGGAAACGATGATTGAAATTCTTAAACGTAAAGGATAGACTTCGTGAAAAAAAGGTTATTTAGCGGGATTCAGCCCAGCGG
The DNA here is from genome assembly GCA_964490485.1 of uncultured Candidatus Brocadia sp. Taxonomy (GTDB): domain Bacteria; phylum Planctomycetota; class Brocadiia; order Brocadiales; family Brocadiaceae; genus Brocadia. The sequence goes on from CAZBCT010000019.1 coordinate 18,732, forward strand.
AGACGTGCACATCGGCAATTATCTGGGAGCCCTTAAGAACTGGGTGCGGATGATTGATCAGTACGACTGCATCTTCTGCATCGTAGATTATCATGCAATTACCATTGAATATAATCCAAAAGAAATGCAAAAGCGCATCCTCAATGCGGCGGCGGTTAATATTGCCGCTGGTCTCGATCCGGAGCGATGCATTATCTTTGTTCAGTCTTACGTACCCGAGCATACGGAACTCGCCTGGATACTCAATACGGTTACCCCCATGGGTCATCTGGAACGCATGACCCAGTTCAAAGACAAGTCCAAGCAGCACCGGGAAAACATCAATGCAGGGTTATTTACCTATCCTGTTTTACAGGCGGCAGACATCCTTCTGTATCATGGTGAGGCCGTACCCGTGGGCGATGATCAGGTACAGCACATAGAACTGGCCAGGGAGATCGCCAGGAAATTCAATTTGCGGTATGGCGAAACATTTCCAGACCCGGTTGAACTGCTCTCTGATGCCCCTCGGATTATGGGACTCGACGGCAAGACGAAGATGAGCAAGAGTCTGGGAAATTACATCTCGCTGGTGGAAACGCCTGAGTCGATCTGGAAGAAGCTCTCTACTGCGGTAACTGACGAAAACCGGAAGAGACGCACAGATCCTGGGAATCCTGACATCTGCAATCTCTTTGCCTTACACAAGTATTTTTCCAGTAAGGAACAGATCGATCGTATCAACATAGTGTGCAGGACGGCGGAGATCGGCTGTATCGAGTGTAAAAAAATATTGTCAGATAACATCGTTGAGGCGCTGGCCCCGATTCGCCTGAGATACGAGCAATTGATTGGTGACCAGGACTATCTCTTAAGCATCCTGCACGCCGGGGCAAAGAAATGCAGGGACATCGCCGTGAGTACCATGAATGATGTGAAAAGGAAGATGGGGCTGATGTAAGCAGTAGGATTGACTGTAACAATTCGGTTTTCTCTTGCTGGTTCAATCGTCCTCGATTGAACCTAAACATTTGGCATGTTATGACACAAATGCAAAACTTAGTACCCTATCAAAATATAAGGTTCAATCTACAAGATTGAACCAGCCAGGAGTAAAAAGATTAACCACATCGGCCATAGAGAAAAACCTAAAAATATGGATAATTTTATTGAAAAGATCGTCTCTTCATTAAAAGAAAAAATAGACCTTCCCGAAGATGAAATAAAAAGGCTCCTTGAAATACCACCCGACTTCAAGATGGGCGACTATGCCTTCCCCTGTTACAGCCTGTCAAAAACCCTGAAAAAATCACCAAACGCCATTGCCGGCGAACTTGCGCAGTCACTTCCTGTTGGCAAACCAATAGAAGCCGTACGGGCCGTTGGCCCTTACCTAAACTTCTTCGTAGACAAAACAACTTTATCAGAGACTGTGTTAAGGACCATTTCCGAGGAGCGTGACGGATATGGTAATAAGGCTGTTGGCAAAGGAAAACCGGTTGTTATCGACTTCTCTTCCCCCAATATTGCAAAACATCTTGCCGTTCATCATCTCCGTTCAGCGCTGATTGGAAATGCTATTTACCATATCTATAAAACCCTCGGTTATACATGCGTTGGGATCAATCACCTCGGTGACTGGGGTACGCAATTTGGACAATTGATCGTTGCTTACAAAAAGTGGGGGAGTGAAGATGCCCATAAGTCTTACACGGTGACCGACCTGAATAACCTTTACGTAAGGTTTCACCAGGAGGCAGAAAAGAATCCGGGCCTGGAAGACGAGGCAAGGGCATGGTTCAAAAAGCTGGAAGCAGGAGATGCAGAAGCAAAAGAACTCTGGCAACACTTCAAGGATATCAGCTTAAAGGAATTCCAGAAGATCTATGATATGCTTGGGATACACTTCGATGCATTCGTTGGTGAGAGTTTTTACAATGCCATGATTGAAGACACCATAACAAGAATTAAAGAAAAGGGACTGTCCAAGGTTAGCGAACAGGCATTAATTGTAGACTTAGAGCCTTACAATATGCCCCCATGTCTATTACGCAAGAAAGACGATACCACACTCTACGCCACCCGCGATATTACGGCTGCAGAATACCGGAAGAAGACCTATGACTTTGATAAGATGGTTTATGTAGTCGGTTCCGAACAAAAGCTGCATTTTACCCAGTTTTTCAAGGTCTTGGAGTTAATGGGTCACGACTGGGCGAACCGTTGTGTGCATGTGGATTTTGGCCTCATGAAATTTAAAGACGGCAAGATGTCTACCCGCAAGGGAAAGGTTGTTCTCCTGGAAGACCTGTTAATTGAGGCCGTAGAGCGCATCAGAAAGATTATAGAAGAAAAGAATCCTTCTTTAGAAAACAAAGAGACCGTCGCCAGGGATGTAGGCATTGGTGCTGTCATATTCGCCGATCTGTGCACCAAACGAAATAAGGACGTGGTCTTTGATTGGGATGAAGTGCTCAATTTCGAGGGTGAAACAGGCCCTTATATCCAGTATACCCACGCCCGACTCTGCAGTATCCTGAGGAAATACGGAATGCCTGCCACACCTGATATAAAATTTGAATTATTGAAAGAAGAAGAGACCTTTATCCTGATCAAGAATTTAGGCCAATTTCCCTCTGTCATTGTAAAGTCGGCTGAGTTTCATGAACCCTCTCTGATCTGCAATTATTTGATTGATGTCTGTGGCAGCCTGAACAGGTTTTATAATGCCCATCGCGTCTTATCGGATGACGAGGAACTGACCAAGGCTAGAATATTACTGGTAGATGCGACCCGTCAGGTCATAAAGAACGGTCTTCATGTCCTTGGAATGCAAGCGCCAGAACGGATGTAAACACCTATTAATTCTATCCCTTTTGGATTGATAGTAGGGGCGAAGCATTTGCCCGTTTTGGTATGAATGCGTTCATGTCAATTATAGCAAATGCTTCGCCCCTACACTGCACGACAAACATCGCTAATATTGAAAATTTTCAAAAAACGTAACAATTTAGCTCTTTGGAAAATCCGTACATTTATAAGTAATTCACATGAAACGGAGAACGTAGCGCGGGTGGTTTATCCCCCGCACAAGCCGACCACAAGGGATCGACGCTACCTTTTTCAAAAAGCTAAAGTGTTACGAAAAAACTAAATTATCACAAAATATCTAGTATCGGCCGACATGGAGAGATTCCCTTCCGTTCATTCTTCAGAAAAATCAAAAAAATGCTTGCGTTCTTCATTGTTTTTGGATTATTATCCATTATATTTTTAAAACAATTCCCTATCATCTTGACTTCGCCAAGTAGTGAAGACCATGCAGGAAGCTTGCTCCGCAACAAAAAGTTCGAACAGAACCACCAAATGTCCATCATCCTTGCTATTTTTTTATCGCCACGTGATCGGCCGTGAAGTCGGCGATCTCGGCAAGGTCATACGTGCCCGCAAGCCAACACGCCTGCCAGTGGTTATGACCCGCGATGAAGTGAAAGCCGTTCTTGCGACTATTCAAGAATTGCTGGGACACAAGGATGTCAAAACTACTATGATTTACACGCATGTGCTGAATTACGGTCCAAAAGGAGTGCGAAGTCCAATTGATGAATCAAAAGCGGTGTTTTATGCTGATCAGTCTAAGACACCTGCTTTTCATGACAATTCTGGGCAACATAAAGAGGGTACATGAGATAATGAGGTTTTTATATCCAAAATACCGGCGTAATAGACTGACAGCCTAGCATGCCGTCATTTTTACCCACATTTATTACTGGATACGAGGGGTATATTGTAAGCTACGGAAAGTAATGTTGTTATATAATAAGCAATTAACCTAAACCGAAACATGTTCTATTTGTTTTTAGGATGAAAAATCCAAAATAATATGAATTTAGCCGATTTTGTCGTCGGATTACGTCTTGATCCCCCGTATCCAGTAATAAATGTGGAGCATGATAAGAGCATGCCGGGGGCGGTTATAATGACCTGTCTAATTATTGTTAGAGCTGGCGCCAGTTATTTTTAAGGAGAAATTGATATGAGTAAGGTTGAATTTTTCGTTACACCTGGTTACGGCGACAGAAACTTGGAGAAATTTCATTATTCCCAGGCCTTCAGAGACGGAAACCGAGTTGAAACTTCCGGGCAAGGTGGCTGGAATAACGATTGGGAGTTTCCTGAATCTATTGAAGAAGAAATAACTCAGGCATTTGAAAATGTGGAGCGCACACTTGCCATGGCAGGGGCATCATGGAAAGATGTTGTTCATGTAAACTCCTATCATGTACCTACCGCACCCGATTTCATTGGAGATGACCATCTTTCTACAATGACCGATCAATTCAGGAAACATATGGGTAGTCGAGCACCTATTTGGACATGTATTGGAGTTCCTTCGTTGGGTGACCCAAAGATGCGTGTAGAAATACGTGTTACAGCAATTATTGAAAATAATACTTGAGACTTAGAAAGGATCACCGGATTAAAGCCTTATATGCTCTAACAAATCGCTGCAGCTGACCGCCATCCCGCTACGCGGGCTGTCGGCATCTGAGCTCAGGCGTTATCAAACAGAAATGGCACAATCTTCGACATGAAATTTGAGTCAGCAATAAAAAGATCTTGGGATAACCTCTCAGGTTCGAGTATATCAGATAATAACAAAGTCAAATTTCTTGGTGATGAGTACATGGTTAATTTTAAGCTTCGCCAAGTATTATCGTTGCCCAATAATATACCAGTAGAGGATCATAGAACGGTCCTAATCCTTCATTATTTATCGCAAAAAATAACTGGTTTACCGGTAGTAAGTGGAGAATATCTCAGTTTTAATGGACTATCTTCTATAAACAGATTTGCCGATGTGTTTAAGAAGCGATCTACTGATGTGATACTGAAAAGGTATGGGGATAATATATTCAATATATTTTCAGTGTTGCATAATTTACCTGCTAAAAAGGCAAACCGCGCAGACGCAGCAATTGTAATTGAAGCATTTGAAGGTGTCCCAATACTAATTGAACTCTGGGAAGCGGATGAAGAGTTTGGCCCTGAGGCAAATATACTTTTTGACAAAACCATAACGAAGATATTCTGTGTTGAGGACATAGTAGTATTGGCGGAAGTTGTTGCGCGGGCCGTATCTTATATGAATGCCGATGAGATGTATGGCTGATGGTTTGATAACAATCACATGCATTGGAATGCACACCGGAAAAGACCTTTTTGGCATGGATTGTTTTGTGGTAACCAAATCGGTTTTATTGCCTTTTGACGTACTTCATGGTGTGCATCCATGATGTGGTTGTTGGGCGGCCCACAAGCTCAAAACGGACTGAGTCATACCGATGATGGGAGAAAATAATGGAATACACTCGATTAGGTTCAACAGGACTGAAAGTCTCGCGCATCTGCCTCGGCTGCATGGGATTCGGGGACGCGACGCGTTGGATTCATAAATGGGTACTCAACGAGGAAGACAGCCGTCCGATCATCAAGAAAGCTCTTGAACTAGGAATCAATTTTTTCGATACCGCCAACGTCTATTCCATCGGAGTGAGTGAAGAGATCATCGGTCGGGCTTTGAAAGACTTTGTCAAACGGGCCGCGGTCATCATCGCCACAAAGGTACATGGCAGGATGCATGACGGGCCGAATGGCGCTGGATTGTCGCGCAAAGCAATCCTGAGCGAGATTGACAACAGTCTGAAGCGGCTTGGAACAGATTACGTGGACCTTTATCAGATCCATCGCTGGGACTATGAAACCCCTATTGAGGAGACCATGGAAGCATTGAACGACGTAGTGCGAGCAGGCAAGGCACGTTACATCGGCGCCTCCGCTATGTGGGCCTGGCAGTTCCAGAAGTCGTTGTATATCGCAGAGAAGCATGGGTGGACGCGCTTCGTCTCGATGCAGGACCACCTGAACCTCATCTACCGGGAAGAAGAGCGTGAAATGCTGCCGCTCTGCCGCAAGAGAAGATTGGGGTAATACCATATAGTCCGCTCGCCTCCGGACGGTTGACGCGTGACTGGTCGTCGGAAAGTACACTGCGTTCTGAAACCGATCAGATCGTGAAAAACAAATATGATGCAACTGCAGAAACTGACCGACAAATCGTGGAGCGGGTTGCGGAACTTGCAGTTAAGCATGGGACTCCGCGCACGCATATTGCACTTGCTTGGCTATTACAGAAAGAGCCAGTGACGGCGCCAATCGTCGGAGCAACCAAGGTTTCGCATTTAGAAGAAGCCATCGGCGCTTTTGTCCATTAAGCTGACCCATGAAGAAGTCGCATACCTGGAAGAGCCCTATGTGCCGCATCGTATTGTTGGTCATCAATAAGTAAGATGTCACCTGTGAAGTTCAAGGCCGCCGTGCAGCCGACGTTGCTCCGCTTCGCTTCGCAACGCGGCTGACGCTGGTCGTTGGGCGCTTGAATTTGTCGGAGAGCGTGCGTGATCACAAGAATCTTCAGGGTTAAGGTGCCGGCTTCGTTGCATTCCGAGTTCGAGGCTAAGTTCCTTTCCGTTTCGGTGCCATATGTCCAGGCGGCACAAGGAATCGTGTCGGTTTCGGTAGGCCGCCCAACGAAGTGGGCCCCAGATGAGTACGTCATGATTTCTGTATGGGCCAGCGAGAAAGCGCTGCAGGCTTTTGCCGGGGAAAGTTGGAATCGGGCAGTCATTCCCAGCGGAATGGAGAATTACGTATCAGAGTGCTGGGTGCACCACTACGAAAACTTTGCTTAATGGGCAGACGCGTGCCCAACAATTCGCTGCAGGCGCGACGGCCCTGACGGGCCGCGGCCTGAGCCCAAACGTTAGGTGTACTGGAAAAGTTGCCTCTCATAAGATATTCGTATAGTCTGCTGTATCTGGAGAAAGTTTGGTATGGAAAACATTGATGTAAAAGAGATTAAGCTCGATAAGAAGGCTTTTTCGACGGTTCCGCTGTTTGATAAATCAGCGGATAAGGCCTTTTGGCTTACTCAAAGCCCACAGGCTCGAATTGATCAAATTGAAATCCTCCGACAGATAAATTATGGCGATAGGGCTACCGAACGACTTCAAAGAATTCTTCACATTACTGAATGCGAATGGTGTTGAATATCTCCTAATCGGAGGATATGCCGTTGGCTATCATGGTTATCCAAGAGCAACGAATGATATTGATATATGGATAGCGATGAATCAGGAAAATGCAGGTAAGATGATGAAGGTTCTAAAAGAATTTGGGTTTGATACCCCAGAGTTATCATTGGAATTATTTTTGCAAAAAGACCGAATGATCCGCTTGGGTATGCCGCCGATGCAGATAGAAGTGTTGGTTGAAATATCCTTGAAGGTTAACCGTCCTATGGCTATACTTCGTATAACAACAGGAGGTGATCATATGCTGACAAAAATTCCCAAAGGCTACCACATCAAAGAAACCAATTGAGGGAAACCAGACGGCAATGAGGTCTGGTAGATGGCAGCCTACATTCTCAAACAGGGAGATATCATCGCGATTACCTTTGATCCACAGGCTGGCCATGAACAGAAGGGGCGCCGCCCGGCGTTGGTTGTCAGCAAGGATTTGTTCAATAGTGGCACAGGTTTGACCATTGTGTGCCCCATTACAAACACAGATCGTGGCTTAATTTGATTGAGTCGTTTTTTGGGAAAATGGCAAGAACCATGCTCAGGGGTATACGGGTTGCTTCTAAAAAAGAACTAACGGAACGTATCAAGAAATATACAGAAGAAGTAAATAGCGTGCCTGTTGTTTTTAAATGGAAATACAAAATGGACTCTCTTTCTGTTTTATAGACATATTGCCATGTTGTTTAGGAATTGATATACTAGGGAAGTGTATTTTTACCGTACAAAGGGGAGGAGTGCGCCCTTTTTGAGCAAATACCTTAAGAGAATATCTGAATTCTTAAATATCACGGGAAAACATGATATTTCTTAAAGTATTATTGCCAAATATTTGATGTTGTACGTCAGGAGAAGAGTGTAATGTCCTTGAGAAAGTGAGGCGAGGCAAACCACAAGTATATCTAGATGAAAGAATATAAAGACAAATTAAAATCTGAACAACAATGGTATACCAATACCGCTAACACCAAGCATTTCCTAAACTCAAAATTGTTCTTCTCCTATAAAAGGAATGATTTTAATTATATATTTCCAAAACAACAATTATCAAAATGTATTCGAACTATAAAATCAAATAATCCTTCTGTTCTCATAGCTCCAATAGGAACAGGAGACGACATTAAGTATGTTAAACCGTTTGCCCGAGATATACATGGAATTGACATATCCAGAGAAGCAGTTGAAAAAATATCTGACAGTACAATCGATAAGCATGTAGGCGATATAAGCACGATGAATATGTTTGCCGACAATCAGTTTGATATAGTTCTTGTTCCTCTATTTTTTCACCACTTTGTTAAATACGGATTCAACGATTTTTTAAAAGAAATATACAGAATCTTAAAACCTGGGGGGCATTTTTTTGCTATCGAACCCAGTTCTTTTTACCCACTGAATTGTGTAATTAAATGTATCAAAAAAACCACAGGCAACATTACAGGAGCAGTTGAAGACGAAACATCCTTTAGTCCTTTTCTGCTTTCAAATGCAATGAAACAAAGTGGATTTGTAAATGTAAAAGTAATTGGTGCAAGTTTTGTGCATAATAGAACCCCCATATTTATTGCAAAATTGATTAATAAAATAACATACCCATTATTAAAACTTCCAGTTATTAAATACTTTGCATGGATGTGTATCTTTTACGGAAAGAAATAGATATATAAAGAGAAATGTTACTGATTATGTAGAAATGCCGGGATAGTGTTCTTTCAGGGGATCTGTGTCCCGTATTATGCAGTTTTGCTTTTGAATGTCCGTCCGTAAATACTTTGGCAGATTAAACAAGGCATGATGGGTAATGCTATCATAAAGACGAAGTTTGCCGGTGATTCTTGTATGAATCCTTGCATCAATTTCATCTCCAGAAATATCGAGGTTTGATGGGTTATGCGTTGCCATGGCAAAACCCCATGGTAATGCATAAGAAGGAATATAGGCAACATAGGGGAATACATGAGGAAAGACTTTACTGAGTGTGTTACAAATACTCGTGAATGCATCGTTTTCAGACACGGAGGCGGCGCCCGACTGTACGATGAGGATTCCATGTGCCTTTAATTTTTCTGCAATGATTTGATAGAATTCCATCGTAAAAAGCATGCATGATGCCCCGCCCTCTAATGGGTCATTTACATCTATGACAACCACATCAAAACGATCCTGTGCCCGTTCCACGTATTTTCTCCCGTCTTCAAAAACGAGCTCCACACGGCCATCATCAAACGCGCCGGCATGAAATGAAGGAAGATATTTTTTAGAACAAGCGATCATTTCCTTATCAATATCAACCATGGCGGCCTTTTTTACTGTCTTATGACGAAGTACTTCACGCAGCGTTGCCCCTTCACCACCGCCTAAAATGAGAACGCTCTCCGCACCGGGATGTAAAATAAGGGATGGATGCACAAGCGCCTCGTGATAAATAAATTCATCCATCTCAGCCGACTGGAACTCGTTATCAAGGATAAGACATCGCCCATAATTATACGTATCCACAATTATGATTTTTTGAATCGCAGATTGTATCTGGCATACAACATCCTTAAAGGCATGTTTGTGCAACTCATAATTATTAAAATAATCATCAATCCAATGTATCTGGTTTTTTTCCATAAAGACTTTTCTATGTCCTTATCAATAGCCTTGCTCGTTAGAATTCACAATACAGACCGTCTCTTTCTTCGGTCTGCCATTTCGTATGTTTTTCGATAAGAAATCTCCTCTTTCCAACTCTATAAGGGAGGTTTCCTGTGCATGAAATGCCTGTGTGATAAAAGAAGCAGCATTCTGTGGATTAATGGTATTGCCGCAAATAAAGACATCCACAGCGGCGTATCCGTGCTCAGGCCAGGTATGTACTGAAATATGTGATTCTGCAAGAATAGCCACACCGGTAACGCCGTAAGGGCTAAATCGATGGCATACAACATCCACCAAAGTGGCATTTGTAGACTTTGTAGCCTTAACCAGAATACTCTTTACGGCATCAACACTGTCGATAATCTCCTTACAACATCCCCATGACTCAAGAATAAGATGTCTGCCTAAAGTATCCATGCCGTTAACGAGCCCCTGTCATTTTGCATTATGATTAAATACCACGTTTAAAAATGATGAATTAAAGAAACGTCAAATTCTAGAATGATTCGTAAGACTTGTCAAGAATGAATAACGAATAGAGAAATATTTTGACAATCAAAACTTCATTCTGTATAGTCATATCGCGTATGAACCATGCAAGAAGGCATTGGATATTACAACCTACACTCAGGGCATTTTTGCCGCACCACTCGAAACTCCTCCATTACCCCGCAGCTTAAGGTGGTTTAGAGATATGATGAAAACTAATGACAATTCAAAGAAATATTCATATCATTTTATCGGAGTCGGGGGTATTGGTATGAGCGCTATCGCCCAAGTGCTCAAAGAACAAGGTCACATTGTCAGTGGCTCAGACAGAAATTTTGACAAAAATATTACTACCGGGGTATTTTCAAAACTTACGGCTCAGGGCATCTTACTTCATCTTCAGAATGGTTCCGGTATTGACAAAAATACTGACTTTGTAATTGTCTCCACGGCAATCGAAGAAGACAACCCGGACATTAAAAGGGCGCGTCTATTGAATAAGACAATCCTAAAGCGTGCCACCCTCCTGGCTGAAATGTTTAATCCTATGCATGGAATTGCTATCGGCGGAACAAACGGAAAGACTACGGTGAGCTGTATGGTGGGTTATATCCTTGACTGTGCCGGACTCTCTCCTACGATTATTGTGGGTGGTTGCATCAAAAATTATGTACATGATTCCTTTTTAGGTAATGCAAAAGCAGGCACGTCAGATATCATTTCTATTGAGGCTGATGAGAGTGACGGCAGCATTATTTACTATACACCACGGGTATCCGTCATCACAAACGTCTCGAAAGATCACAAAACGATTGAAGAAATCTCCAGGATGTTTGTTGACCTTTCGCTGCATACCAGAGACACCCTTATCCTTAATGCCGATTGCCCCTGTCTAAAAAAGATCGTTTTTAACCATAAGGACATTGTTACTTATGGACTCTATAACCCTGCTGCCATCATCGCAAAAAATATCGTTCACAAATCGTTTCAATCCAGTTTCACCGTAGATGGACATCCTTTTCAAATCACTCTGCCGGGTACGTATAATGTGTCAAATGCACTTGCAGCGATTGCCGTGGCGAGAAGTCTTAAGATACCCGACGACACGACATCCGCAGCACTCAGCCAATTCAAGGGTGTTCAACGTCGGATGGATATTGTTGGGGAAGTTCATGGGATAAAGGTAATAGACGACTATGCCCATAATCCTGATAAAATTATGGCAGCAATAACCGCGGTAAAATTGGGTTGCAACCGGGTGATTGCCGTCTTTCAGCCACACGGCTATGGCCCTACAAACTTCATGAAGGAGGAACTTATCAATGCCTTTATAAGCGTACTTTGTCCCCAGGATATCCTTTTTATGCCTGAAATATTCTATGCTGGTGGTACAACCCGGAGGAGTATCTCTTCTGCAGATATTATCACGCGGCTAAATGCAAGCGGTAAAAGTGCCTTTTTCATTGAAAACAGAGATGATATTATTCCTACAATTAAGAACTATGCTGCAGCAGGCGACTGTGTCCTCGTTATGGGAGCACGGGACAACACACTCACTGAGTTTTCTAAAAAAATTCTGAACGCACTGCAAAACGTAAAATGACCAATTCCTCATGAATAATATCAGTTAGTATCTGAGATTGTGGCTGTGGCAAATTGCAATCGCAAGTGCATCTGAGGCATCTTTTGGCTCCGGAATTTCAGGCAGATCGAGGATAATCTTTACCATTTCCTGTACCTGCTCCTTTTGGGCGTTGCCAGTTCCCACAACCGCCTTTTTGATAACGGTGGCAGCGTACTCAGTAATAGGAATATTTGCCAGCGCTGCACATAAAAAGACAATCCCCCTTCCTTCACCGATCCGTATAGCCGATTTGATATTTTTGCTGTAAAAAACCTCCTCGATGGCTATCTCATCAGGTTGATGTTTTGATATGACATCCATGATTTTGGCATGGATGGTATGGAGTCGCTGGGCAAAGGTTTGGTTTTTATCAGTTTTTATCGAGCCATATTCGATGGTTCTTATTCTCGAACCACTCTTCTCTATTACACCAAAACCTGCGACTTGTGTGCCGGGATCAATTCCAAGAATTTTCACCAGGATGTACCTCCTTTGTTGTCATTCTGAGCTCTTCGTTTTTTGTCATTTTGGGCGAAGCGAAGAATATCGCCTGATTTGACCATTTATCTTCAACTCATGAATATTTCATAAGTATTTAATTGGTAACAATTTAGTTTTTTGAAAAATTCCCATAATAACAATGTGTTACATGCCACGTAGGGGCAGGTTTCAAACCTGCCCCTACAATAAATACCATTCATACGGGGCTTTTCAAAAAACTAAATTGTTACTTTAAGTGTTTCTAGATGTATTCTATATGCCAATGCCTTCAGATTTGGGAACATGGTTTATCTCTGCAGACCTCTTGGAAAATAGTATATGAGTTTTTTCAATTGTCAATAGTAAATCTCCGTACAATTTTTACCCTTTGATTTTAAACTTTTACCTATATAATAGAACCATTTATTTTTGATGCGGATAAATTTTATTCTTTCGCTTCCATAATCCCGATGTCAAATGTAACCCTGTCTGTTAATTTGTGTAATATTCCATTAGCCAATCCCACGGTCCTGGCGTCCGGGATATTGGGCACCACAAGGGAATTACTGAAGAGGGTAGCCGAGAATGGCGCCGGCGCTGTAACGATTAAATCTGTCAGTACAGAGCCCCGGGAAGGCCACAAAAACCCGACGGTTATTACCTTTGAGGCGGGGATGCTGAATGCCGTAGGCTATTCAAATCCCGGTGTAGATGCTGCCGTCAGGGAGTTTTCCAACCTCCAGGATCTAAATACCCCAGTGATTGCAAGTGTCATTGGCACCAAGAAAGAGGATTTTGCCCGGGTTGTCGAAGGCCTTTCCGGAGCAAAATTTTCAGCCATCGAGATACCCCTTTCCTGCCCTCATACCCCTGGATTTGGGCTTCTTGCCGGACAAGGGACTCCTGATGCTACGTTTGCTATAACTTCCGAGGTAAGAAAAATCACTAAATTGCCCATATTTGTTAAACTATCTCCCAATATTCCGGAAATTTGTACGATTGCAAAGGCCGCAGAAGATGCCGGCGCTGATGCCATTACAGCCGTAAACTCCATGGGACCCGGTATGATCATCAATATAGATGCCCAAAAGCCTATTTTAAGCTTTAAGGTGGGGGGGGTGACCGGCGATGCCCTGAGACCGATTGCTGTGCGATGTGTGTACGATTTGTATAAGGCTATAAAAATTCCCATTATTGGAGTGGGCGGTATCTCAACCGGAAGACATGCCATTGAGATGATGATGGCAGGGGCTTCCGCCATAGGAATTGGTTCGGGAGTTTATTATCGTGGTATCGAGGTTTTTAAAATGGTGTGCAAGGAAATGACTCAGTGGATGTACGAGAACGGTTTTAACAACACTCATGACATAGTAGGTATCGCCCATGATTGAACAGCCCACGATGGTAAAAATTTGTGACATTTTGGAGGAGTCACCTGGTGTAAAAACATTCTTTTTTAAAGGGAATCTCCAATTTGTTCCGGGTCAGTTTATTATGGTTTGGATTCCCACACTCGATGAAAAACCCTTTACCATATCTTATATTCAAAATGATATCGTAGGTATTTCAGTTTTAAAAAGGGGGGAATTTACTCAAGCCCTTCATAAGAAAAGAACCGGAGATCTCGTTGGAATACGTGGTCCTTATGGCAGGGGATTTGATTTTCAAACCAGCTTAAATCCCTGTATTATTGGGGGGGGGATTGGTATGGCGTCTCTGGCAACCGTTATCGGCAGATTACCTGATGCAACGATCGTACAGGGGGCACGGATTGCTTCAGAAATAATCTACCAAAAACGATTTCCCAAGATGAAATTATGCACCGATGACGGCAGCATTGGTTTTAAAGGGACAACCGTTGATTTGTTAAAGGAATTGCTCAAAACACAAACCTTTGACAAAGTCTATACCTGTGGACCGGAAAGGATGATGTATAAAGTGGTTGAAGTATGTAAAAATCATGGGATCGATTGCGCAGTATCTCTGGATCGGTACATGAAATGTGGCTTTGGGGTCTGCGGTCAGTGTGATTGCAGCGGACAGCGAGTATGTATTGAGGGACCGGTTTTTACTTCTGCAGAATTAGGCAGGATGGAAGACTTTGGCAAGATAACCATTTTGAAAACGGGAGAAAGGGTTATGCTTTATAATCATTAGTGGCATTGAAACTGAATGTTGTTCTACTTCTCACACAAAGACACGAAGCATGGTAGGTTTGATTGAATGAAATGAAACCCAACAAAATAGGTGAGATAGGAGTTGTTGGGTTTCGCTTTGACTAAACCCAACCGACGCTGCTTAAATTTTTTTCTCCGCGTTCTTTGCGCCGTCTGCTGAAAAATAGATTTCATAAATCTTTGTGTCTTGGTTTGCGCCGTGAAGTTAAAGATAAACGAAGTTCTTTTTTAATTTACCATACTTCTCAAATACTTCAGCATAGCTTTTGCCATTCTCCCCAGCATAGCCGGGGGTTTAGCTTAGTAATTATTATTAATATTAAAGGAAATAACGGATGACTTACCTTGAAGCGCTGATTCTTGCAATTATCGAGGGGATTACTGAGTTTCTGCCGATTTCATCTACCGGTCATATGGTAATTGCCTCTACCTTTATGGGTATCAGTGATAATACCCTTACCAAAAATTTTGAAATTGTTATTCAGCTTGGCGCTATTTTATCTGTGGTGGTACTTTACTGGCGCAAGTTTCTAACCTCTTTTCGGTTTTATTTGAAACTTGCGTTTGCTTTCCTGCCTGCAGCAATTACAGGATTTTTTCTGGAAGATTATATCGATCTTTTATTGGCAAATGTGTGGGTGGTGGTGACCTCACTTATCATCGGCGGAATTATCCTGATATTTGTCGATAAATGGTTTCGGCATGCCGAAGGAAAGGAAGAACAGGAGATATCATGGCTTCAGGGTTTTAAAATTGGCTGCTTTCAGTGTATTGCAATGATTCCCGGAGTTTCACGTGCGGCTGCAACTATCATCGGCGGAATGGCTGTAGGACTCAACCGGAGAACCGCCGCTGAATTTTCATTTTTTCTTGCCGTCCCAACCATGCTTGGCGCCAGCGCAAAAAAATTGATGGACTCTTACGCGACAATTCAAAACCATGATATCGTTATGCTCATTTTCGGAAGTTCCGTCGCTTTTGTTGTAGCTATGGTTGCCATCAGGGCTTTCATCGGTTTCCTGAAGAACCATGGATTCATTTGGTTCGGATATTATCGTATCGTCGTTGGAGTGACAATCGCTCTTATTGCATTTCTTATGAATCTTTAATTACGTATAAATTATTGAGATTGCCTCCGTCTACAAAGAGTCAATTCTACCATAGATATCCGTTAGGGGAATCGATGGCTCTGGCCCGATTATTGATTGATTAGCATTCATTTCACCTTCCTTGTGGGGAGTGAATTTCTGCCTACCGATGTCCTTTTTTTCCTTCGAAACAATTGCCGTTTCAGTCACCCAATCGGCAAGCTTTCTTACTTTGGTAACTACGGGTAAAAATATTTCCCCAATGTTTTTTATCAGCCCCATTTCTGCAGCGGTATTATTAGCCTGATCAATTGTATCATTGCATGCCATTATCTGATTAGACACCGCGGTAACGTTGTTTATATCCTGTTTAACCATAGGAGATATCTCCTCCATTGTAAAAAATGTTTTTCAAGAGCACGTACCTGCTCATTTGTCCCTTAATAACAGATAAGATTTTAGCCATACCTTCTTACTTTTTATTCCCGAAAGACAACTCATTTTGCCTGGGCTTCTCTGGACGGTATGGATAATTAAGAAAAAATTTAACAAAACGCATGCCATTTGTAGAAACAGAAATTAAATACGTTTGTGGCAATTACTGTGTTAGAACTTATGATAGAATAAAAATTGACGAATGTTACTCAATGCGTATCCAAATCTATTTTGCCATTATTTTAGACATTGCTTTGCTGAATAATTAGACAA
>CAZBCT010000019.1:35164-37712 GCA_964490485.1 uncultured Candidatus Brocadia sp.
ATCCAAATCTATTTTGCCATTATTTTAGACATTGCTTTGCTGAATAATTAGACAAGGCAAACTTTCTACAGAGCATGGCAAACAAACGCCTGGTGTACGACTGGTACAAGGATTTAAACGGAAGGTGGAGAGTGCATCTCGGGATTGTAAGGCGGTGAATCTTGAAGATAGCCCAGGGTATATGAGAAATGAATAGCGTAAAAAGAGGACATGTGATTGTGGCAATACTTGCGTACAGGAGACTATCTGATGACTTCTAAAGGCATGAAAGGGTTTTACCTGAAGGAGGAAGGCAGACTCGAACAATTGGTAACCGTTTGTTCGATAGAGGTGAGGGCCAAGACACGCAATGACTCAAGATTCCGTAACCACAAAAACAATCTCGTGGATTGTTAGGGACATTAAAAATAAAGCTGCCTGAGTCGTTGCCAAAGAGAAGCATACACGTAGTCACACGAAAAAGACTTTCGGGGCGACGAAAAGGCCAACAAGCTTAAGCTACTACAGCACTCTTTATCTTTTCACCTGGAGTGGACATTTTAAAAAAACTACAAACTACTGGTTTACCTGTCAGACAAAAATCTTGTCGGCTTGCTTCTTTGCGTGATAGGAGCTCCGCACAAGTGGCCCTGATTCAATATATTTAAACCCCATTTTTTCCCCTTCATACCGGAGTCTCTCAAATTCTTCCGGCTCATAATAGTAAACGACCGGCAGAGCGTTTTTTTTCGGACTCAGATATTGCCCAATTGTAAGCATATCACAACCGGCATTCTTTATATCGCCCATAACATCAAGTATTTCATTCCATGCCTCACCCAGACCTACCATAAATCCTGATTTTGTTATTACTGATGGATTATTTTTGCGTATATCCTTCAATAATTTTAAAGACATCCCGTAATTGGCCATTGGCCTTACAAACGAATAAAGTCTGGATACCGTTTCTATGTTATGGTTAACGATGTCAGGTGCAGCATTAATCACCGTTTCTAATGCCGCTGCTGATCCACGAAAATCAGGTATTAATACTTCGATTTTACAATTTTTGGTATGCTTCCGAATGAGTGTAATTGTCTCAGCATAAACTGAGGCGCCTCCATCAGGTAAGTCGTCCCTTGTCACGGAGGTTATTACGACGTAACTAAGTTTCATCTTCACCATGGCCTCCACGATTCGTTGCGACTCATCTTTGTCGGTTATATATGGATGTCCCTTTTTTACAGCGCAAAATCCACATTGTCTTGTACATATATCCCCAAGTATTAAAAATGTTGCGGTACGCTGTTCAAAACACTCGCCAATATTTGGACAAATAGCCTCTTCACATACGGTATGAAGTCGTTCCTCTCGTAAGATACTTTTTATCTCTGTGAAATTTTTCCCTGAAGGCAGCTTTATTTTTAACCAATGGGGACGCATAGTAAAATCCGTGACAAGTATATATTGCCTGTGAAAATAGTCTAGAATTAAGATTGTAAGATGTGAGGTTAAGAAATGAAAAGAGTAAGAGAATTCATAAAGGCAAAACTTTGCAAGGTTATATTTCCCCCTTTTTTCTCTTAAGGATACTATTGACTTCTTCATTCAAAGCATTTCGCCACATTAAATATTTCCTGGGAAAGGGCTTGTCTTTCTTTAACATGGCATACAAATAATTAATCCTCGACTCTACCATCAGTTTAGCCATCTCTGTGTTATCCTGCACGTAGGTATTTATTAAATCTAATATTTTGTCTTTATTCTCGCAAAATCTTTCTATTATTTCTATGATATGAGGCATATCATGAATGACATTTTTACTGAAAAACCATACGACTGCATCCGGGAAAGATAAGATATCATCATTTTTACTAATAATAAGAGAGGCATTGTGGTCAATAGCATACGTCTTTCCTTCGGCAGTAAATAACACATTTTCTAAATGCCTGTCGCTATTTCCAATAACAAAATCAAAGACTTTTAATCGTTCATAATCTTTTTTTTCTTCATCCGTAAATCTATCAATTTGATACCCATTTTTGGCGTTTTTGATCCAATCCTGAACCGAACCATCATACTGTACACCATCAATCATATCATCAATCACCATGGTTTTAGGCACAAGCCCAAGCCCCACAATCTTATCAATCTGATAAACAATCGCTTCCCGGATTGCAGTATCCGGATTATCAGCCATCCAGTAATGCCGGATATCACACTTGAAGATTACGGCGCTTCCATCTTTAAATATAATCTTTTCTGGCCCGCGCGGTCCCCCCATCCATCGGTCGTATTCGATACGATCTATCTCTTTGTCTTTTATCGTGCCAAAGATCCCTTCTTTAATGCCTTTTTCAAAAATATTTTTCTCTATCATATTGGGGTTTGTACCTTCTTGTTAACGTGTGACATTCCATTGTTAAAAACATTTGAAAAATATTTTACGTCATAAAACAATTCGACGTAACTTATTTTTGTTACTGTTTTGCGACTTATTTTCCGCCTGATTTATTCCCTTATTCCTGCAGTTCATTTAAAATGCTACAGGTGTTGCGCTCCTTTTGCG
>CAZBCT010000020.1:0-37415 GCA_964490485.1 uncultured Candidatus Brocadia sp.
TAGTCTTCATTGAAAAGGTGAACCTCCTTTTAGGTGTTTTTATCCTTAAAATACCGTCCATTCCCTTGGAGATTCTACCATTTCTGACCTAATCCTGCAACAAGGCTTAGCCTTGTTGCAGGATTAGGTCGTATGTTTTTATTGTTGAAATTAGCGCATTTGGAGCATTTTTGATATTTTTGTCAAATAAAAAATATAAAAACCATGTTAAATTGACTAATCGGCCAACCTGGTGATACCTTCTTCGTGCACTATTTGCAGGGCTTCCGCGAATTCTTTATCGCTAATACGCCGATTGATCTCCGGATATTTATGAGCAAGACCACAGGGATGATATTGATCCATAATGTTTACATAGGTATTGGATGAAATATTTTTGGCTAGAAATTGCATAACCTTACGGGTGCCCGCCAATCCGTTCGGCATAACAAGATGCCGAACAATAAGCCCCCGCTCGGCAATGCCACGGTCGTTTACCACCAGGTCGCCTACCTGCCTGTGCATCTCCTGAATGGCTTTCATTGCCACCTGAGGATAGTCCCTGGCCTTGCACCATTTGGCGGCAGTGTCGTTATCGGAAAATTTAAAATCAGGCATATAGATATCAAAAATCCCTTCTAGCAATTGCAGGGTTTTCACGAGGTCGTAGCCACCGGTATTATAAACTAACGGAATGGATAACCCTTCCCGGATAGCGATAGAAAGCGCTTCGAGTAGTTGCGGTACGACATGAGTTGGTGTAACAAAGTTGATGTTATGGCAGCCCAAGTCTTGTAATTCGATCATCATCTGTGCAAACCGTTCACACGAAACCTCATACCCTTCAGCCAGATGGCTGATATCATAATTTTGGCAGAATACGCAGCCCAAATTGCACGAGGTAATAAAGATCGTACCCGAACCATGAATGCCAACCAAAGGGGATTCTTCGCCAAAGTGCGGATGATAACTGGAAACCTTCGGTAATTTACCAACCTTACACACCCCTAATTTGTTTTCAAGCCGGTTGACCCTGCATCGACTGGGGCATATCTGGCACTCGTGTAATAATGTTCTAGCCTTTTCAATTCTTTCACGAAGCTTGCCGGTTCTATACAAATGCAGGTAGCTCGGCTCAAACATACTTTTTTCCCGTACAATATACCAGTCCGATCTCACACAAAGACCTTGTTTTTAATTTTAAACCTCTCTTTCTCTTCTTACCCATCTTAACCATAAAACCCGGTTTATTGATAAAAACATTTCAGCCTGTTCATAATTATACGGGTAAAATTTAAAATACAAAATGACAAATAGAATTCCAACTTTACCTGCAAACGGATAAATTATGCGTTGCCAATGTCATGTATCCTTTGATATA
The DNA here is from genome assembly GCA_964490485.1 of uncultured Candidatus Brocadia sp. Classification (GTDB taxonomy): domain Bacteria; phylum Planctomycetota; class Brocadiia; order Brocadiales; family Brocadiaceae; genus Brocadia. Next base: position 1,361 of record CAZBCT010000020.1, read on the forward strand.
CTTATGCAAAATATGATAACTGTTTGACGTACGATGTTTTATTTTCAAAGTAGCGTGATTGAGAAAAATTGGTAAAATGACGAAACGGCACATATCGAACATCCCTCTCCTATTCCTAGTATTCCTAACGGTTCTCATAATACACCGTGATGCATTTGCCGTATTCTCAGCGACGGAAAAGATTCCTTACAGTGATTTTAAGGGGCTCATCCAGCAGAACAGGCTGGAAGAAGTAATTATAAGCCCCACGACGATCAAAGGAATTTTGAAACCAGAGGAAGGGCAGAAAGTAGGGAAAAGTGTAACAACGGTAAAGATCGAAGACCAGGACCTGATCAAGGAACTGATCGCCCACAAGGTAAAATTCTCTGCAACCACCAATGGCGGATGGGGCCAAAGCCTGTTTTTACTCTGGTTCATCCCTATGATTATTTTTTTAATTATGATGACGCGTATGAGGCGAGGGGCACCAGGGGCAGGACTCATGTCCATTGGCAAGAGCCGGGCCAATCTTTATATTGATAAAGAAACCGGCGTTACCTTTAATGATGTGGCTGGTGTTGATGAGGCCAAGGAAGAATTGAAAGAGGTTATTGATTATTTGCAAAAGCCGCAAAAATATCAGCGATTAGGGGGAAAAATTCCCAAAGGAGTATTGCTGGTTGGCCCTACGGGCACGGGGAAGACCTTGCTTGCCAAGGCAGTTGCAGGAGAAGCAAAGGTGCCATTTTTTTCCATTGGCGGGTCGGGATTTGTCGAGATGTTTGTGGGAGTCGGCGCCGCACGTGTACGTGATTTATTTGCACAGGCGCAGGAAAAAGCCCCATGTATTATATTCATAGATGAGATTGATGCCCTGGGAAAAGTACGGGCTGCCTCGCCTATATCGGGTGGCCACGAGGAACGGGAAAACACCTTGAACCAACTTCTTCTTGAGATGGATGGATTTGACACAAGAAAAGGCGTTATCCTCATGGCTGCAACAAACAGGCCTGAAATACTGGACCCGGCATTATTGAGACCCGGAAGATTTGACCGGCATATTCTGGTCGACAGACCTGATATCAAAGGACGCGAAGAGATACTCAAGGTACACTGCAAAAATGTAAAACTTGGAAAGGGCGTCGACATAAAGATTATTGCTGCCCGCACACCCGGATTTGTCGGTGCAGACCTGGCCAATGTCGTTAATGAAGCCGCGCTGCTTGCCGCACGCGTGGGCAAAGATGCCGTAGGAATGGAGAGCATTGAAGAGGCTATTAATAGAGTGGTTGCCGGACTCGAAAAGAAAAAAAAGGTCATGAGCAGGAAAGAACAGGAGATTATTGCCTACCATGAGTCTGGTCACGCCTTGGTAGCGGAATCAGTTCCTGGCGCCGATAAGGTCCATAGAATTTCTATCATTCCACGCGGGATTTCTGCTCTTGGATATACCTTGCAATTACCTACCGAGGATCGTTATTTACTGACGAGATCGGAATTATTAGATCGACTTGCCGTGCTTCTGGGTGGCCGTGTGGCAGAAGAAATTATCTTTCATGAAATCTCTACGGGGGCGCAGAATGACCTGGAACGAGCAACAGACATCGCCATGAGCATGGTTCGCGAATACGGCATGAGCGAAAAACTTGGACCCATGACCTTTCAAAATGGCAGGAGGCCCCAATTTCTGGATCTCGGATACCGCACGAGCCGTGAATTGAGTGAAGATGTCTCAAAAGACATTGATAATGAGGTCAAGAAGATTGTATTCGACACGCATGCCAGGGTAAAAGGCATCCTCACGGAAAATAAAGACCGCCTGGAAGCCATCGCAAAACTTCTGCTGGAAAAGGAGGTCGTTGAAGGGGAAGAACTAAGGAAACTTATTTCCGGAAATGCCACAACCCAGAAAAGTCTTCATCTTTAAGATGATAGTTCAAAGAAGAATCCATTCCCGACTTTTGATCGTATGGTAATCTCTCCTGTACAGTAAAAATAACGCCCTGGTGGCAGATTTACCTTCCTCATACCTATATTGTCAGCAATTTTCGTATAGGAATCCTCCTCCTTATTGAGTACATATTTTTGTGAAGGATAAAAGACGATGCTTCCCACAGAATCTTTTGAATCCACCTGATAAAGCGTCTTTCCTATTACAAGAGGATTATCTACTTGAAAATCGATGATCCTCAATGCTTGACCTTTAAACACTGTAGGGGTGCCTTTTACGTAAAAACGCCGTTCCTTGCTGCTGCTTTCAAAATAATATTCTGCCTTGTTAATTTCTAAATAAGCACTCTCACCCACAAAAAAAAGACCCCCATGAGTGGGTATCTTCCACAAAGTAATATCATCTATAGAAAAATCTCTTTTTTCATCAAGAGAAATTGGTATATACGACGGAACATAACCTTCTCTAGCAAAAGTAAGCTTAATATTGCCGGGATTATAATTAACAGAAAATGCCCCTGTTTGGTCGGAAGTAGTTTTTGATCTTGACCCATCAGACAAGGCCTCAATATTTGCCAATGGAATAGGCTTGCCAAAACCATCAATAACCCGTCCGCGAAGGGTGCCACTTTCAAAAGCATACAAGGTCTTTAAAGCGAAGAAGAGCACCATTACCGAAATACAAATTTTTCTCACCATGTTTTTTTGTTCCTTTTTAGTAATGTTTTTTAGAAGAGGTTTATTAAATTTTGGTGACAACCATTCATATCTTTAACAAATTGCAGGTATGATTGTCAAACACTTAAAAATCCTTACGAGTTTAATCATTATTTTCTTCATCGGCAAAATAATAATGATCAGTACAAAAGCCATACCCTTGTTCGGTTTAATAATACCGGGGAAAAACCAACCTTTCTGTAGCCGAAAAGAAACGATGGCAAATAATCTCACTCCGGCAAAATAAAAAGTCTAATTTATTTAATTGACAAATATTGAACATATTTATATACTTCTTTTTTTGAATTTTTTACTGCAATTGTCCATGTTTTGGGCTCAATTCTGGCAAATATTAGACAAAAATTTGGGAAGGGATGAGAATTTTATGAAGAGGAAATTGAAGTTTGTTCTTTTTGGTTTATTTAGTGCATGTCTTTTTCAGGTAAACAACCTTCATGCAAGTGAACGTCTCGATGATGGTATCCTGTGGTCAACAAAGGCAGAGATTAATGAAAAGTATGGAAAACCGACTTACTTATATTGTGAAGAGGAACCTTTTCGGAGATATATGATCGTTAAGCCAGAAGAGGAAAATAGCCTTAGGGCAACGTTCCTGTATGACGTTGTGGTTCATGATTTTTATTATTTGAAAAAGAATGGCAATGATTTGGAGTACCGATTTTATTACGGCGAGGATATGTCTGAAGGGAAAAAAACTTACCGTGTTAAGGAATGCACGATAACATTTCTTAACAATCCTGTTTCTTTAGGAAAGGTTGCCGAATTAGTTCCCGAGTTCAAACAAGCATACCAATGCACCAAGGTCGTTCAGGAACGTTTGATTAATTATCCCAATATCCGCCTTATCTTTGTTACGGAAAAGGTTAGTGATCTCTCGAAAAAAATTGGGTCTTTGTTTGTCGATCCGGATAAAGATATAAAAGATTGGTCCTTATCGTATTCCGTTATATTGAGTGACGGTGAACCGGAAAACGTGTCATCCAATAGCATGGTTAAGAAAGTTATTATCGCCGTGGATGGTGAATACCGTATTGGAAAAACAGCAAACGCTTTTCGCTCGAAGTTGATAAAAAATCCTTTACCATAAAATAAAAGTGTTTCTTAGAGGTTTAAAAAGCAGTAATGATGAATGAATAACTCATTTTCTTACTGCTTTTTTTTTAGGAAAAATCTTTTAGAGAAGAGGAGGGGTATGTGAAAATTTGTTGCATTGGATGTGGTTATGTGGGCCTTGTTGCCGCTACCTGTCTGGCTGATATGGGGAATGATGTAATTTGCGTCGATGTGGATAAAGCCAAGATAGAGAATCTGCAAAATGGAATTATCCCTATCTATGAACCCGGACTGAAAGACATGCTCGATAGGAATGCAAGAGAAAAAAGAATTGTCTTTTCAACCGACATAAAAGAAGGTATTCAAAAATCCAAAGTGATTTTCATTGCCGTGGGAACGCCACCAGATGCTAACGATTGCGCAGATACCTCAGCTATTATTTCTGTTGCCAAAAGTATTGGTCGATATATGAACGGACACAAAGTTATTGTGAATAAGAGTACCGCACCGGTAGGAACTTTAGAAAAAATTGGGGCGGCAATAAAATCATCCCAGGTCAAGGCCATCAAGTATGACCTTGTTTCAAATCCGGAATTTATGCGGGAAGGTCAGGCTATTAAGGACTTCACGAATCCAGACAGAGTCGTAATTGGCGTGCAGAATGATAAAGCTAAAAACATTATGACCTCCATATATAGCGGCATTTCCCGAATAGACAAACCCATTATGTTTACTGATATTCGGAGTGCAGAATTAATTAAATATGCCAGCAATGCCATGCTTGCTACCCGCATTTCATTCATGAATGAAATGGCACAATTATGTGAAAAAGTAGGCGGAGACATCAAAGAAATTGCAAAGGGAATTGGCTTGGACTCCAGAATTGGCCCTCGATTTCTCCAGGCAGGAGTCGGGTATGGCGGTTCCTGTTTTCCTAAAGATGTTAAAGCCCTCGCTCAAATCATGAAATCAAATGACCTGGATGCTAAAATTTTAATTGCAATAGACGAGGTAAATGAACAACAGAAGAGATCTCTTATTCACAAAATTAAGAAGCTGGTGCCTGTTTTGAAAGGGAAAAGCATCGCTATTTGGGGATTAGCTTTTAAGCCGAAAACAGACGATATGCGGGAAGCGCCATCAATATTGATTATTCGCCAACTGCAGAAAGAAGGTGCAAAAATTAAAGCATTCGACCCCGAGGCGCAAGAAACTGCCAGGAAGGTCTTAAAAGATATAACTTTCTGTAACGATCCCTATACTACCGTTGCAGGATGTGATGCACTGGTCATAGTAACAGAATGGAATGAGTTCAGAGATCTTAATTTAAAGAAAGTCAAACGTCTCTTATTGCATCCTAATATAATCGACGGCAGGAATATATACCAGCCTCAGAAAATGGAAACCTTGGGATTTAATTATCTCTGTATTGGCCGAAAGATTTAGTTGCCTAAGGGAAGGGCAGGATCCTTAACCACCCGATTAGCGGGTGGTTAAGCGCAGTAATTATTTTTACATCTTATGAGCCGGCACATCTCCAAAAAATTGACCCGGCGTTCGCCGAGGATCGAAAGGTTGGCGCACCTCAATATCTCGTCTAAATCGACATGTTTCCCTAAACCTATTTTATCCCTGAAAGGAGAAATAAATTTTTCAAAGCTAGCGATAACTTTGTTATTACAACCCGTATAATTTAATATAAAAATTTCTCCATCCTCTTTACATACCCTTTTTATCTCGCTTAAAGTCCGCAAAGGATCAGGCACTACCGTGATAACATGAGAGGCAATGACTTTATCAAAGGTATTATTCGCAAAATTCATAGACGAGGCATCCATATTGTAGAGATCTACATTGGATAAATTATAATACCGCTTTTTTAGTTCCGCTTTGTCCAACATTTCCTGGCTAATGTCTATTCCAACGACCTTGACATTTCTTGTATAGAGCGGTAACGATAATCCGGTCCCCACACCAACTTCAAGTACGGTTTCATTGGCCTTCACATCCATCATATGAAAAGCAACGTACCGCCCATGCTCAAAAATTTTCCCAAAGAGGGCATCATAAATCCACGAGTAAAAAGAATATACTTTTTTAATATGCTCACTCATAATATGACCTTTACTGATAACAGTCCACCATGGCCTGACAAATATCATCCTGTATGTTCTGGATTACTTTGAGGTTTTTAAAATTATTCATGAGAATTGAAAATGCAAGCACATCTCCATTTGTAGTATCAATATATCCGGAAAGCGTAGATGTCCTTGCAATATATCCCGTCTTTGCATGAATTTTACTTCTATATTTTGGGGCTTCCATTCGCCGCCGTAATCCTCCGTCTATTCCTGAGGTGGGTAAAGAATTCCATAACACCCTTCCGTACGGATGCTTACTCATATACGCAAGAAGTGTGGTTATCATTTTAGGAGAAAGACGGTTGTCTTTTGATAAACCACACCCATCATCAATATGATATGCCTCGGGTTGAAACCCTATTTTACTCATAAAATCTTGAATAACCTCTATCCCTGCTTCTGAAGTCCCTCTGCCTTTTATCTGCGCACCCAGGGTTTTTAATATTTGTTCGGCATAAAAGTTCTGGCTTTGTTTGTTCGTTACCAGGATGGTCTGTTCCATGGTAGAGGCGGTTTGGATAATTACGGTTAAATCTGATTCAACAGCAGCATCTTTACCAATTAATCTGGCATTTCCGCGTACTTCAACACCATTTTTCCCGAGAATTTCCTTAAAAACTGTTGCAAGATATAGGGCGGGATTGTGAACACTAACCCATGTCTTCTCAGGTGATGCATTGGTCCAAAACTTTCCCTTGATCAATATTTCATTCGTTTCCGGTTTCCTGGAAATAGAGTAAAGATGCTCTTTTTTGTTAGAAGTATAAACACAAGTATTGCTGATGGTAAAATATGACGTACGCGGCTCAACTAAAAGCTTTACGACATCCCTTGGTTTTTTGCCAGGAATAAGGGTGATATCGACACAGTTATCATTAAATGCTAAACCACAACTTGGAGCACAATACCACTCTGACAATTGATTTTCCGGCCAATTTGGATGCGTATAGATACGATCAAATATAGTATCATCTGCTATAATATCGCCTGTGATTACCCGAATCCCTTTACTTTTGACAGCACAAGCCCATGCTTCCGGAATGGCCAGGATATTGCCAGCATAAAACCGCCCGGAGATATTCGGGTCACCGCTGCCCTTGATAACAAGATCCCCCTGAAGCTCTCCTGATCGCACAATACTGCCACTGGCGCCAACTGTTGTTTTATATTCAAAATCAGAACCGAGATATTCCAGTGCAGCAGCCGTAGTAAGAAGTTTCATATTCGAAGCGACGCTGAATAAATCATTGTTCCGGTAATTGAATAAGGATGAGTTTTCATTAACGGACACAATGCTAACGCCACACGATACATTTTTCAGGGATGGGTTTTTTAAAAAAATTCGGAGGCGCTTGTTGAGATCGTCAGAACTGGTTATCTTCGCTTCTAAAAGTGTGGTAAAAAACGCACAAAATATCACGAAGAATGCAAAGATATTCAAATATGTCTTTATCTTGAATCTACAACGCCACATAAATCTTGCAGTAACAAAAAAGAGAGTGCCAATTTAGTTTATTGAAAAAGTAGGGACGAAGCATTTGCTAAAATTGTCATGTATGCGTTCATACCCAAACTGGCAAATGCTTCGTCTCTACACGAGGAGTCACGCATCGTCATTGTTAGAATTTTTCAAAAAGCTGAATTGTTACAAAAGAGATTATTTCTTGCTTTTTGAGAGCGGCCTTGCTTTTTTTGTCACAGTTGATGTACACCGTGCTTTTAACAAATTCTCAATCGTTTGCAAGACAAATGTTGGTTCTAAAGGCTTTACAACAAAAATATTTGTACCTGCTTTCATAAAAGAAGATTCTATACGTTTTAATTTTTGATTGCCAATTACAATAACGGGGATGTTTGGAATTATTTTTCTAATTTCATATAAAATTTCTACACCAGAAATCTCCTGAACCGTTGTACCAATAATTGCAAGATCCATTTTTCTTTCTTGAAGAATGGCTAGTGCCACTGGTTTACTCAGGGCGACTTCTGTTTCATAACCGTTCTGCTCAAATAGATCCCGTAAAGTATCTACCGTTTGACGTTCGTCTTCTACGATCAATATTCTTGCAGAAGGCATACTCACCCTTTCAGTTTATTCAGCGGATTTCCGGAAAGACTCCCAAATGCTACCTCATTGCCCTCTGGATTTCTCTTTCAACGGTGCGTTTCTTAATATCTTCCCGTTTATCAATAGTCGTCTTTCCTCTTACTAGGGCAAGTTCCACCTTTATACGACCTTCCTTGAAATAGAGAGATAAAGGAATCATCGTATATCCTTTTTGTTTAACCTTCCCAATTATCTTGTTGATTTCTCTTTTATGTAAAAGGAGCTTTCTAACCCTTTTAGGCTCGTGATTTTGTATGTTTCCCTGTTTATAGTGTCCAATATGCATTTCATGGATAAAAACCTCCCCACGATCGGTGTGGGCAAAACTCTCATTGATACTTACATCCTTATTTCGTATTGATTTAACTTCTGTTCCCGTAAGGACAATACCTGTCTCAAACTTTTCCAGGATTTCATATTGGAAATATGCCTTCCGGTTCTTTGCAATAATTTCCATTAGAATTATGTATAGATAATTAAATATAGTGAACGTCTTAAATAAGTATACAGGTAAATGTCATTGCGAGCAGAGCGAAGCAATCCCTACCTTAGAGATTGCTTTGTGCTGGCGCCCGCGCAATGACTACTTTCTTTTGCCGTCCACGATAATTGTCAAATAACTAAAAATCGATGAAAAATCCTAACAAATTGTCAACATTAATGCAAGGTCAATTTCCAAAATTCCTTTGACTTGAACATTCATTTTTCTTAAAATCTAGTGCTAGCCGAAGTGGCGGAATTGGCAGACGCGCTAGATTCAGGGTCTAGTCCCGGCAACGGGGTCAGGGTTCAACTCCCTGCTTCGGCAATATATATATAACGCAACCCAAAATCCAAAATCGAATTGTGACAGATTTGCAGCAATGCCGATTATCGTTTTCTGCATGCTGATTTTTGACAAACCTTGAGAAATTAGATCCTGTTCCTTTCCCGCATCCATCCCCCATTTCTTCAGTTCTTCTTGCACAATCCTCCACCACAGCATTCCTGTCTACCCCATTGGCTTTGATCTTTCCCTTGAGAGCATTTGAAACATGGAAATCTTTATAAAATCTCTGTTGCATTTGACACTCAAACGGTGTACCTTGTCAAAGCTATATAACGCTACAAGAACGGCACAAGAAATAACAGATAATATACCAACCATTTTACAGGAAGGACCGCTTATGAGAAATAAACAACGCAGGTTCATTGCGGACACGATGATGAAATTTGTGCCTCGCTTTTTTCGACTCATTGTCGTTGTACTTCCTCCAGTCCTGGCGTTTGGCTGCTTTACCTGCGAGTCATCCCCGCTCCGTTCAGAAGACAGAATATACTGCCAGACTACGGGTTCCGTGCCTTTTCTTTCCCAGCCCGAGGTTTACAATCCGCAACCCCCTGCTAATGCACCGATCATCGTAACCGGCCAGGCTTCAAAAATAACAAACAATTCAGCAATAATCCAGGGAATGGTAAATGCCCATGGATTATCAACGACCGTATGGCTTCAATACCGGATTGTCAGTGGCGCATCGAAAAATACCGCTGCAACGCAAACCGTGATTGGAACAAGCGATACGGAAATAAGTATCAGGATCATAGAACTGCTTCCGGGCGCAACCTATTATTATCGTCTGGTGGGAAAGAACGACGCCGGAACATCGTATGGAAAAGAAATGTCATTCACAACCGTCGACATCAAGTCATCAATCGCAGCAGAAACAACCCCACCCACGGGCACAATCAGGATTAACGACGGTAAACATTCCACCAATTCCTTAACGGTGACCGCAAATCTCTCTGCCACTGATAATACAGGGGTAACGGGTTATTATCTCTCGGCAGATACTACGCCCCCCTCTCAATATTCCACCGGATGGACGTCGATACCGGCAACCACGGAGTATCTGGATGAAGCCACCTACACCTTAGATAACGGCGACGGCGACAACGCCGTGTATGTCTGGTATAAGGACGCTTCCGGTAACATATCGGATACCGCCAGCGACACCATCGTTGTGGACACAACACCTCCCCGAATCACAATTCAGGATCCAACCTCCGAGCAGATCTATACAACTACCAGCGAAACCATTAGCATCGGCGGGAATGCGTCAGACGATATCAATGAAGTAAGCAGCATCATATGGACGAATAGCAGGGGAAAGGGCGACACGGAAAGAAATATGGTCGACTGGATTATTCCCAAGATTGATCTGGCGAAAGGGGATAATGTAATAACCATAAAGGCCTCAGATCGTGTGGGCAATACGGGAATAGCAAAGATAACAATAACGTATATCACCGGAGACAACGTACCTAGGGTAACAACAGGACCTGCAGCAAGCGTAACCTCTGACCTGGCTACTTTAAGCGGAACGGTGCATGCCATGGGATTAACAACAACGGCGTGGTTCCAGTACGGCACAAGCAGTGGGCATTACAGCAGCATGTCGCCTGCCCAGGATATGGAAGAGATCGATCATGATAAACCGGTAGGCAACCGCATAAGCGGATTACAGGCAGGCACGACATATTATTACCGGTTGGTTGCTCGAAATAGTGCAGGCGCTGCTTCCGGAGCCGAAATGACATTTGCGACACTACCCCTGAAAGGCAGGATTTATGGGAAAGTCGTCTTCTTGCAGAAGGGAGAAGCGATAGAATCTGCGAAAATACGGCTCAAAGGAACAAAGGCAAAGAAAAAGACTTTCCATGTGATATTTTCTGATGCACAGGGACTTTTCACCTGTGATAATTTAGATGCCGACACGTATGATATGACCGTAACAAAAACAGACTTCAAGACAGTTAATCAGAGGATAGAGCTGAAAGAAGGCGAGGAAAAGAAGATTGAAATCACCTTACAAGGCATTGCAGAAGGCAAAGAGGATGCTAACATTCCTAAAGCCGATCAACAAAAGGCAAACTAAACTTCCTCTTTCTCCCTTGCGAAGGGCGGAAAAAAATCGGTTCTAAGGTTGCGGTTTCACGTACAATCCCTATTTCACTAGGCTGGTTCACTCTTGCAGATTGAACCAGAGAGGTTGAAAGGTACACTAAGGCTTGAACTAATGTTGTGACAAGAAATCATGCCAAATGTTTCGGTTCAATCGGGGACGATTGGACCAGCGAGAGAATTAATGGTACCGCAGAATCCTTATAATTCAAAATTCCTTATTTGCCATTTGTACTTCATTCTACGGCTAAATGAATACGTAATTTTGTAAGACTTCATTCCCAATTTTTTGTAAATATTCACATCTGATTGTCGGTTGACATATTGTATCGCAAATATCTTGCATGATTAACCTGACAGGGTTTGGAACCCTGTCAGGGTTGTTTTTTCCAGATCTCATTACGGTTGCAAAAAAAACGGGAATGCTCCTGCCATCCCTATGTTTTATGCCCTATTTCAGAGACTTCTTCCTCCATTCATCATATCTCTTCTTCATTTGATTGACATGTCCCGGTATATGTTGCTCGTAAACTTCCAGCCAATCATCCAGGGTAACGGTTTCGTTCTCCTGAGAACTAACCGACTTTAACCAAACCGGTTCAGGTAATGCCTTGATAAGCTTGTGCGACGACAGACGAAGCCTCCTGAACAATTCCAATGCCTCTTCAGTGCTTTGGTCCTGATAATGAAATGCCGCAGACCATTTGTCCTGATCATAGGCTGAAATGGGTTTCCCTGGTTCAGCAATCAATTTCCTGCATTTGACATAGGCATTCGCCTCACTGTCGGCGATATGAATGATAATTTCGTGGATACTCCATCGATCAGGCGAAGATTTGAATGACCACATCTCTTTCGGAAACTGTTTTAAAGCCTCAGTAAGCTGGACGTACCCCTTGCCGTACGATTCGATTTTTTGCATCCGTTCTTCTCTTGTCATTGTAACCCCCCTTATGTTGTTTTATTGATTAAGAAAATATATAGCGTTGATATTTTCTCCAAAAAGTCTATGATAACCATAAAAAAAGCCCCTCGTTTCCGAGAGGCTTAGTAGGTTTACCCCTTGTAGGGGCTATCCTGCGAAGTTTTCTTCTTATTGTAGAAAGCAGCGCAGGCATTTGTGTGGTACAATGTTTGCAATTAAAACCATAATCCAGGAAAAAGTCAATGGAAAAATGGGAGGTAATGATGGAGAAAATACATAATTATACCCTCGGCCTTGACATGGGAACTAATTCCATCGGTTGGGCGGTAGTTGGGCATGACGATAATTTACAGCCATCCGGCTTGATTGCATGTGGCACGCGTATATTTCAGGAGGCAGTTGATGCCAAATCAAGAATTCCAAAGAATCAGGCACGTCGCGCCGCACGTTCAGCGCGCAGGCTTGTTGCAAGGCGAAAGATGAGGCTCAATAGTGTGTTCAATATTTTATTAAAAACCGGATTGCTTCCTAACAACACTGACGAACGTGAGAAAATATTTACCGATAATAAATCGTTCGACCCGTACCAACTCAGAAAAAAGGCGCTGGATAATAAGCTTACACCTTATGAATTTGGACGTGTGTTATATCACCTTGCCCATAGGCGTGGCTTTCAAAGCAATAGAAAGGTATCATCCAAAGATGACGGCGAGGTAAGAATCTCCATCATTTCTCTGCATCAGGAGATAAAGAATGCTAATTGTCGCTCACTGGGGGAATATCTCGCAAACCAGCCCACCAAACGCAACCGCTATACAGATCGCTCTATGTATCAGGAAGAATTTGAACTGGTTTGGCAGGAACAGCAAAAACACTATCCCGATTTGCTAAATCAGGCGCTCAAGGTATCCATTCATAGGGTCATCTTCTTTCAACGTCCACTCAAAATTCAAAAATATCTGGTAGGCAAATGCACCTTCGAGCCATCAAAAAAGAGAGCTCATCGGGCACTGCTTGAAGTGCAGCGATTCAGAATACTACAGGACTTGAATAATCTTGCTATCAAGAATCCCATTAGCCGAGAATACCGAACTCTTGCAGACAGTGAGCGGAAAAAACTTTTAGAACTATTGGAAAGACAAAAGACCTTAAGCTGGAACAAGGCGCGCACAGAGCTTGAACTACATGAAGGAGAGATTTTTAACCTTGAAGAAGGAAAGAAGAAAGAACTTATAGGCAGTCGTACGGCTTTTGCATTGCGTTCCATATTAAAAAAACAGTGGGATGAAATGGAGCAGGCAAGGCAAAACGACCTTATTACCGACATGCTTACCATTGATAACGAGCGAGGCTTTCTAAACCGTATGAAGTCCCATTGGGGCTTCGACTCGGAAACTGCTGAGAAACTGGCTAAAACAGAACTTGAACCCGGTTACGCAAGACTCTCCCTCAAAGCCATACGTAAAATCATTCCGTATCTTGAGCAAGGAATGACTTACGATAAGGCGTGCAACGCCGTAGGCTATAACGACAGCATGCGTAACCAGCAGACTGCGGTAGAAAAACTTGGAGTGCCACCTTATATACGCAATCCGGTGGTGCAAAAGGCATTGTATGAAACGCGCAAGGCCATCAATGCAATTATCCATGAATATGGAAAACTTGCAATCATTCGCATAGAAATGGCGCGGGATATGAAACTAACGCGTAGACAAAGGGAAGAATGGCAAAAAAAGCAGAAGGAAAATGAAAAAACCAATGATAAAGCAAGGGATATTTTGCAAAATGAGTTCAGGATTCAAAACCCAACCAGAGCGGACATTCAGAAATATAATATGTGGATAGAATGCAACATGACATGCCCTTACACGGGTACCGTCATCTCCCGCGAAATGCTTTTCTCGCCAAAAATGGATGTGGAACATATCCTGCCTTACAGCCGTTCTCTCGACGATTCGTACATGAACAAAACGTTGTGCATGGCTGCTGAAAATCGCACAATCAAGCATAATAAAATGCCTTATGAAGCCTACTATGCCGATGAAGTAAAGTATCAGTCTATTCTCCAGCGCATTAAGACACTTCCCTGGCCAAAGAGGCGTCGCTTTGAGCAAAAGGAGATTGACACTGACAAATTTGTCGAGCGCCAATTAAACGACACGCGTTATATCTGTGTTGAGGTAAAAAAATACTTACAGCAAATTGGTGTGAGTGTTGAGATCAGCAAAGGGGAAGCAACCGCCGCTTTGCGCCACCGCTGGAATCTTAACAGAATATTGTCTGAGGATGGTTCCTTGGAGAAAAATCGCGCTGATCACCGACACCACGCCATTGACGCAATTGTCATCGCACTAACCTCCAGAAGCTTGTTTCAGAGACTTTCGAGGCTCTCTGCCCAAAGTGGGGTAGCTTTAAGCGAAAGCGGTTTTCACCTGGAGAAACCATGGTCATCGTTCTATGAAGACGTGGATGATAAGGTCAGAAATATAATCGTGTCTCATGCGACTAGCCACAAGATAAGGGGGGCACTGCATGAAGAAACAGCCTACGGATACAGTAGCCATGACAGGTGTTTTGTCTACCGCAAACCACTGTCCAGTCTTACTGAAACCGAGATTGAAAAAATCCGTGATAATAAGGTTAAACAGTTGGTACAGAAACGAATTGTACAATTTGACGGTAATCTCAAAAAAGCCCTCGCCGATGCAAATAATCCACTACTGCATGTAGATGGTAAAACACCAATAAAAAACATACGCCTGGTGGCCAATCTCAACCAGAATACGGTACGCGGCATTAAAAGCCGTGAAGGTAAAACTTACAAGTTTTTCAAATATGGAAATAACCATCATGTCGAAATAATTGGAAACATTAATTCGGGTGAACGTAAAGGGGTCTTTGTTACCGCTATAGAAGCAGCCAAAAGGGCAAGAATTGATAAAACAAGCATTGTACAGCACAACCATGGATCAGAATGGCGACTTGTAACGTCTTTGTGCATTAACGACATGGTTGAGATTGTTGAAAATAACGGTGAAAAAAAACATTACAGAGTACAAAAAATGTCAGACCCTTCTATCATTTTGAGATACCATACCAGTACCTCAACCAGCGACAGGGACAACCCACCAGAAATTTTAAGATGTAATGCCAATACTTTAAAAGGCAAGAAGGTTTCTGCTGACTGCTTAGGAAACATCACACCTTGCAATGATTAAACGCATCGTAGAAATCAGCAATCCTGCGCGGCTTTCCCTAAAAAACCAACAGATGGTGGTTGACCGCGAAGGATTTGGCTTAGCCACAGTTCCGATAGAGGACATGGGCGTTCTTATTTTAGACCATCCTCAAATCACCCATACCCAAGGGCTTCTTGCAGCTTGTGCTGAAAATAATGTCGCGTTGTTAGTCTGTAGTGAGAAACATTTACCAAATGCTGTCCTCTTACCACTTGAAGGAAATAGCCTCCACAGCAAAACTATCTCACAGCAGGCACGGGTTACTACACCTACCCGAAAGCGTCTGTGGCAGGCAATCGTCCAGGCAAAGATTCGTGAACAGGCAAAGGTATTGCTCCAGGCCACAGGTGACGGCAACCCACTCCCCGCTTACGCCAAAAGGGTCAAAAGCGGGGATCCTGAAAACATTGAGGCGCAGGTTTCCCGCATTTACTGGCAAAGGCTCTTTGGCACTGCATTCCGCCGTGACTTTGATGCGCCTGGCATTAATCGACTTCTTAATTATGGGTATGCAGTGATACGCGCTGCTGTTGCCCGAGCAATTGTCAGCACGGGCTTGCATCCATCCCTGGGGCTGCACCACCATAACCAGTACAACAGCTTTTGCCTTGCCGATGATTTGGTTGAACCGCTGCGTCCCGCAGTTGATATAAAGGTGCATGATCTGAGTAAAACGTATCAGGACGAACCGGCGCTGACACCAGAAAACAAACGGGCGTTGTTGAAAACCTTGAGCGCAGATTGTGTCGTCAATGGCCAACGACTTCCTTTCATGACCTCGTTACATCATTATGCCGCAAGTGTGCGAAAGGTAATCTGCGACGAGTGTAGCCGTATGGAGATACCTGCATTATGAGCTTTGGAGGCTACCGGAGCATGTGGATAATCGTCATGTTTGACCTGCCCACTGATACCAAAGCGGCGCGCAAGGCGTATCATGAATTTCGGGGGGAATTATTGAATGACGGTTTCACCATGTTGCAATTTTCCGTTTACGCACGTCATACCCCCAGCGAGGAAAATGCTGTGGTTCACGAAAACCGGGTAAAAACGTTTCTGCCGGAAGACGGAGAAGTGAGGTTGTTAAAAATCACCGATAAACAATTTGAACGTATGAAGGTTTTTCATGGAAAAATACGAAAGGCGACAGAAAAGGCGCCCAAACAACTCAGTTTTTTCTGAATTGTTCGGGCGCATCACGAAGAAACACCATAGGTTACAGAAAGGCGATTGTACCACACAAATGCCTGCCCGCAAGCCACAACTCTGCTTTTACAGCCCGTTCAAGTAGCTTTATTGTACCACACAAATGCCTGCCCGCAAGCCACAACTCTACCGCCTCAATGTCGATTGTGTAATCTATTGTACCACACAAATGCCTGCCCGCAAGCCACAACCCATAGACCAGAACGTTTTGTTCTCACTATCATTGTACCACACAAATGCCTGCCCGCAAGCCACAACAAACACCTGGCACGCTTCGCAACCTACCAACCGGCTCTCCTGCGCGGATACTTCTCCAGGTCTACTTTTATTATCTCCACCTTATCAGGATTGCCTACCTTTTCCAGCGTTACCCCAACACGACCCTCTTGCCCTCCTGCCTTCCTCTCCCCCCCTTCGCCCTGCTTTCTCTCTTGCGATTCGGATCGTTTGAGGGAGGCTTGCTGCTATTGCGACTGTTACGGCTTAAACGACCCACCAGCAGGGTTATCACTAACACCAACAACTCTACCATTGCCCTCGTCGCCGGAGACAGCCCTTTCTCCTCTGAAAGCAGCTTCTCTACCTTCCGGAGCGTTGCATCTATGTCTATATTCTCTATCGTCAATGGATGACTCCTGTATGAATAGCCTGATTTCATCTACTGCGACCATTATACCACAGGCTTTTTCACCCATTTCTTTCGCTCTATACCGCATTACACATGCATGGAATTCTCTGGCTGAACAAACAACCACGCCTCTCTTTATAAAGGCGCCCAAGAGACTACGGTGGACACATCTACAGCCCTATATATCGCCCACCATAACGACTGCTTGTTTTCTCTCTTGTTACGTGTCAAGTAAATTCTAAAATATTTTCGCCGAATAGTTACCCCGATTAAGATTTATTTTTTTGGCTTGCTCAATTTTTAACCGCATTTCTTCAAGCGACATGAAGCCATTGACTTGCCGAAACTCACCTGCCTCGAGACCTTTCCATTCGGTATCGTAAAATAGAGTCCTTTCGGGTGAACAGGCATATAAAAAGCGAGGTTTTAAAACGGCCGCGTAAAGCGCGCGGAGTTTTGCAAACGCTTTTTTCTCATCCTCAAACTTGTTCTCAAACACAGCCAGGATGTTGCCGCTGAGGTCTGTCAGGGTAATATCAGGCTTGATGCTCTTTTTGCCTTCAAATACTTTGTGCTGTTCCGGGGTTAAACGGGACTCTTGCTGATACCTCAAGGTATCTCCCGGCTTCCAGCCGAGCTTTCTTAATTCCTCGATAACCTTTAAATCGACATCTGTTGCTTCGTGGCTTCGTTGATTCCTGACATATTAACAAGCAGTAACTATTATCCTCATTCAATCTCAGGCGGCATTTTCCCATACTTCATAGTAACTATATTCTTTGGCATGCAGTGTTTATAACAGGTATTACTTTTTACATGGTTTCTTTGATACACTTTTCAAAAATAGACAATGCAATATCTGCGTCATCTTTCGAAAGAATCAGGGGCGGACAGAATCGGATTGCGCTGCGTCCGCAGCCCAGAAGCAAGAGCCCCCTTAAAAATGCCTTTTGGATAATGCCATCCCGCACCTCTGGCGCATATTCTTTAGTCTCCTTATCTTTCACAATTTCAATGGCAAGCATGAGCCCCAGGCCTCTGACGTCTCCAATGATGGGATACGTTTGTTCTAATTTCTTCAATTCATGCATCATATAAGCGCCCTGTTTGGCCGCATTGGCTATGAGTCCATCCTCAAGGAGCTTGATGGTGGCGAGTGCAGCCTGACAACTGACGGGGTTGCCCCCAAAGGTACTTGCATGACTGCCCGGCACCCAGTCCATGATTTCTTCCGATGCAACCGTGGCAGATAGGGGAAGTCCCGACGCAATACCCTTGGCAAGGGTAATGATGTCCGGAATTATGTCAAAATGTTCAGAGGCAAACATTTTGCCCGTGCGCCCCATGCCTGATTGAACCTCATCGGCAACATACAGGATATTATAATCGCGGGTTAATTGATAGAGCGCTTTGTGAAACTCTTTTGGGGGCACAACATATCCACCCTCTCCCTGAATAATTTCCACAAAAATCGCCGCCACATCTTCCGGAGATACCTTTGTTTTGAATAATTCTTCCCGTATCCAGGTGACACAGGCCATATGACATTTATCAGGGGTCAGGCCGTAATGACACCGGTAACAATATGCATAGGGGATGTGAATAACCTCAGGGATGAGGGGAAGAAAGTGTTTGCGTTGATTTAGTTTGCTCGCGGTAAGGGAAAGAGCCCCCATAGTCCTGCCATGAAAGGCATTGTAAAATGCAATGACAATATTACGCCTTGTATGGTATCGCGCTAATTTAAATGCGGCCTCCACAGATTCAGCGCCAGAATTCCCAAGGAAGACTTTTTTTGTATAAGGTCCCGGGCAAATTGCAGAGAGCTTTTCAGCCAATTCGATATGGAGGGGATTATAAAAATCTGCCCCGGACATGTGAATAAGGGCATCCGACTGATTGTTAATTGCCGAGATAATCTGGTCGTGGTTGTGCCCTGTATTGCAAACGGCTACGCCTGCCGTAAAATCGAGGAAGGTATTATTATCGACGTCCGTAACAACCATGCCTTTTGCACTTTTTACCACGAATGGGTAGCTCTTGGTTGAAGATGGCGAGACAAACTTTCTCTCCTTCTCAAGATACTGGATTGCCTTAGGGCCGGGAAGTTTCGTTTGTATGCAAGGATAATTTTGTGTCATCAGCACAAACCTCCTGATAGGATAATTATCACGTAAGGGTTTAGTTGTTCCTTTGACAATAATATTTGTACACTAAATCGGCAAATGCCTCCAGTGCATAGGAACCTTTCCCAAGGTCTGAAAGGCATTTTCTAAATGCACGGATATTTTTAAAGTTTTCTGACAGGTACTGGGCAACAAACGTTTCGGCTGATATAAAATTGAGCTCCGGACCTTTGTCCCCGGGACTTTGGTAAATTTTATAAGCTACGATATCGGTGATCATTTTTAAATTGACGTCTTTTACGGTGGAAATCATATTCTTAACGATGTCAAAGCTCAAGAGTTGTTTGTCCTGATAGTAATTATACACCGTATCGGCGAACTGATTAATCGATTTCATTCCCTTGTCAAGCTGGGATAAATGGTTTTTGAATGCGTCTAAATCCTTAAACTTTTCAGATATATATTGGGCAATAGCTTCTGCGGCTGCAAGGAAATTCGCCTCCGGCCCCATACTTTCCGGACTTTCATATATTTTATATGCTATAATGTCTGTGATAGTTTTCAGTGAGATGTCTTCCTTGCTGTGGATTCTGTTTTTTATGACCTCTTTATCGATTGGCATTTTTTTGTTCCTCCGTTGATTTCGTGAAAACAAAATTTTTTTCCTGAGACTTGACAATCGCATATATTATACCTATATTTAATTAAGAGCAATAAGTATAACTAAAAATAATGGGCAAGCGAAATATGACAATAGAAACGACTAATAGATTTTTTAATACGGTCACCCTGCCGAATTACGATTTTGTCCTAAATGCTCCTGAATTTAAAAAAGAAGGAGAGGAATTTACCGTCTGGTTTTTTGAAGGCATCCTTGAACGGCACCCAAATTATATTGATTGTCTCATGTATTTGGGTAATGCATATACCGCACAGGGGATGTATGAAAAAGGGCTTATGGTGGACCAAAAGTTGTGCCGTATTAAACCAGAGGACCCTTTGGTTTATTACAATCTTGCTTGCAGTTATGCACTGCTGAAGGATGTTAACGCCTCTTTTGAGGCCTTAGAAAGGGCAATTATTTTAGGCTATAAGGATATCTATCATCTGGAAAATGATAATGACCTGGCTCACTTGAAGAATGATGCCCGATATCAAAATTTGATTAAAAAAATAAAATTATGCTAATGCGGTTGTTGCAATGCAAGGTTCATTTTGTACGCAAGATGAATTCCCTCCAGTGTCAGATGGGGGAGTATCGTGGCAATAGCGGGGATTTCCTGCGCTAGCAGCGCTGCATCTCCACCGGTTGCAATTACCGTTGGCTGACATTTCATTTCATCCCTCATCATATCAATCAAGTGGCGTATCATCCCGATTGTTCCCCAGTAAACACCTGATTGTATTGCTTCTTCCGTATTTTTTCCAACGACATTTTTTGGTTTATGGATCGGTGTGAGAGGTAAAAGCGCCGTTGCCTGGTGAAGCGCCTTTGAAGATGTCTCTATCCCAAGCGCAATAATCCCACCCAAAAAAGCCCCTTTCTCGTTTATTCCGTCAATGGTTATTGCGGTGCCTGCATCAACAACAATGGTCCAATTTTTCGTCCTTTCAAATGCGGCAATTGCATTTACCAGCCGATCAACACCTACCCTTCCGGGAGATTCGGTTAAAATCGGGATAGAGACGGGAATCTCTTTCCCGATGCGATAGATTTGTACACGGCTATGCTTTTCAAGGTATTCGATAACAGATGTTTCCACGCTGGGATTAACGGATGCAAGGATAATAGCTTGTGCCCTGGAAAAAATGGCAGGATCAAGAATTTTTGTAAAATTTGTCGGAAGCCAGAGCCCGCTTCTTACGGTATGTGCGCTCTGCAAGCAGTCTTCTTCAAATACCCCGATATGGATGTTGGTATTGCCAATATCAATTGCTAACCGCATACAGATTCATTGAGAGCAGACGGTGATCCGTGTAATGCGTTTACCATAAGACCTATCAGTTGGTCAATATTCTTTCCCGTAATCATGGAAACGGGACACACCGGCCTGGATATTGTTTCTTCCAGGGTTTGGACACACTTCATGCCGGTTTCCTTATCAAGAAGGTCCATTTTATTTGCAACAACAATTTCTGCCTTTTCGGCAAGGACAGGATTATATTGCTTTAATTCATTCCGTATAATGAAATATGCATCAGCAGGAGCCACCGTAGCACCTGGTGAAACATCTAAGAGGTGAACTAAGAGACGTGTTCTTTCAATATGACGGAGGAATTCATCTCCAAGCCCTATCCCCTGATGTGCCCCTTCAATAAGCCCGGGAATATCAGCAACAACAAATCTCCGGTAATCCGCAACCTCTACGATTCCTAATTGGGGCTGTAATGTGGTAAACGGATAATCGGCAATTTTAGGTCTGGCAGCAGATATCCTGGAAAGCAACGTCGATTTTCCGGCATTCGGCATTCCAATGAGGCCAACGTCTGCAAGCAACTTGAGTTCAAGGATCAGCCACCGTTCTTCACCCGGTTTTCCTTTTTCCGCCTGACGGGGAACCTGATTCGTGGAGGTTGCAAAACATTTGTTTCCTCTCCCCCCCCGTCCTCCCCGGGCAATAACAATGGTTTCCCCCACGGCGCTCATGTCTTTCAGGGTACGGCCGCTTTCTCTGTCCTTGATTATTGTCCCCCGAGGCAAATCGATACAAAGGTCTTTACCGTCTTTGCCTTTTTTGGTAGAGCCTTTTCCATGAGCCCCGCTTCCTGCAATATATTTTACCCGGGAAGTGAGGTCAAGCAAGGTATCTATTTTATCACTGACACGAATAATAACATCCCCACCCTTGCCACCGTCACCTCCGTCTGGCCCTCCGTAAGGGACGTATTTCTCCCTTCGGAAACTCACACAACCGTTTCCGCCATCGCCTCCTTTTACATAAATAACTGCTTCGTCAACAAACACCGTTTAGCCTGCCATAATCTGCACGAAAGAAACCATGATACGAATTTTGGGAAAGACCTACAGAAAGAAGAAGCGTGTGGTCGTGAAAAAAACGGGAAAAGGAAAAGGCTCTGTCAGCCCTATCCCTATCCCGTTTCTTCACGTTACCTGATCACTATTAGTGAGAAAAGTCAGATTTTATCACTTCGTGGCCGGTAATTCAGGAAATCACAGAAGAAATGCTTTACGATTCGGGTGTTGCATAAACACTTACCCGTTGCCTCGTTTCAAATTTTACCATTCCGTTTATCATGGAAAAAAGGGTGTCGTCCCTGCCAATTCCGACGTTTCTTCCAGGTTTAAATTTTGTTCCGCACTGGCGGACTATTATAGAGCCAGCGGTCACAAATTGCCCGCCAAACCTTTTTACCCCACGCATTTGAGGATTACTGTCTCTTCCATTTTTTGAAGAACCTTGTCCTTTTTTATGTGCCATGCTACTAACCTCCGTTACAAAAAAATTAAAACCATGTTGAAATTTGAGGAACGCCCATCACGTCAGTTACGGATAACCCGGTTTTTTATATCGCTCTTTCCTCTTGAAATTCTTGTATCCTACCTGATGCTTAACCGCAAATAATTTCCTTAATTTTTATGCGGGTATATTTTTCTCTATGCCCTCTTCTGGTCAAAGATTCCTTTCTTCTGCGAAATTTTATGGTCATACACTTTGCGCTCTTTTTTACACCCTCAACTTCTGCAATAACCTTTGCATTTTTATTGGTGTCAGCCCCAAAAGTCGTTTTCCCTTCTTCGTCTGAGCACACTAACACATCAAGAAACTCCAGGATTTGTCCTGCTTGAGCATCGGCTTTCAGGTCAATGAGACAGCGCTCGCCTGCCCTCACCTTGTACTGCTTACCCCGGTCTTTTACAATTGCATACATTATTCCTTTCTCCTTTCCTTATCTATTTCCCATGACGCTTACGAATGAAAAAAATGTTCTAGAAAGTAATTTACCATATTTATCGGTATCAAGCAAATCATTGCTAACATAATTAGATCATAACAGGTTCGTCTTTCTGGTTTAAATAGCGAATGTCGATCTTGCCGTATTCGTGATTTGATGTGCTAAAAATGTGTATCTTTTTATTATAGGATTCTTCAATCTCTATCATCTGCTTTCTTTTTTGATTTTGCAGGTAATTTGCAACCGCAGGATTGGCAATAATTTCAATTTTGGAAATTTGTGGTGAATGGATGGCAAACTTCAGGTCTCTCATAGCATTTAAACACAGACTCTCAACGGTCTTGGCATACCCTGTGCCGCCGCAAAACTTGCATTCTTCAAAAAGGACGTCCCGAAGGCTTGATCGAATCCGCTGCCGGGTAAGCTCAATGGTGCCGAATTTTGACATCTTGAGCATCTTGGTTCGGGCTTTATCTCTTTTCATGGCGTCCGTGACGACCTTCTCGATAGCATGTATATGCGATTCTGTCCTCATGTCAATAAAGTCGATTACAATCACACCACCCAAATCGCGCAGCCGGATCTGGCGTGCAATTTCCTTAGCCGCTTTGAGATTCGTTTTAAAGGCTGTTTCTTCCGGGTCGCACTCTTCTTTAAATTTGCCGCTATTGACATCAATTGCTACCAGCGCTTCTGTCTGTTCAATGACAATTGAACCTCCGCGCGGCAAACGGATTTTTCTGCAGTTTATTTCCTCAATCTCCTGCTCGATATTGTATTTGTGGAATAACGGTTTGTCCTCGCTATAGAGGGTTAATAGTTTTTCAGATTTCGGCATAATCATACGAAGAAATTCGCGGGTTCTTTCATAGACGGCTTCTGTATCGACAATGATTTCCCGTATGTTTGTCGAAAAGATATCCCGAATAACACGAATCACCAGATCGCTTTCCTGATAGATGGTTGCAGGAACTTTAACGTCTTTTGTCCGTTTCTCAATATTTTTCCAGAGTTTTAAGAGATAGTGAAAGTCCTTGTGGATTTCTTTTTTCGTCTGCTGTTCTCCCGCTGTCCGTATAATAAAACCGACATCTGAGGGAGGATTTAAGCCTGCAAGGATTTTTTTTAATCTGATCCTTTCCTCTTCACTTGCAATTTTTCTGGAAACTCCGTGACGCGGAACATCGGGCATCAAAACCAGGAATCTCCCCGGAAGGCTGATATATGTTGTTAAACTTGGGCCTTTGGTGCCAATGCTCTCTTTCGTCACCTGAACCAGCACTTCTTTGCCGGGATGCAGAATATCCCGTATTTTACGGAACTCCCGATGAGGCTTGCCATGTGCATCGACATCAGATGATTGACTCCCGTTCTCCGACGGAACGAAAACGTCCGATGCGTGAAGGAACCCGTTTTTTTTGAGACCAATATCAACAAATGCCGCTTCGATACTTGGTTCGATGTTAACGACCTTTCCTTTATAAATATTTCCCGCAATCTGTCCCCGGGAACTCCTTTCGATGTAAAGTTCCTCGAGAACATTATTTTCTAAAATAGCAATTCGGCATTCTTCAGGTTCAACTGCGTTAATAAGCATCTTCTTATCCATATTTTTCCTCGAGTTATTCAGAAGAAGACAAATTGACTTTTATTCTGGTAATTGTAAAACCATCTTTTTTCCCGTTTCCCAGTAAGGAATGGACCACTTCTTCAGGTTTCGCCATACCTTCATTTTCTACTTTTTTTATTGAAACGACAAGACGATCCGGCTTAACCATAATTTCCTGAATAGACGGTCGGATATCAAAAGGCTTCTGATGCCCGTTTTTTGAGCGGATCACCATCACAGATGGTTGTTGCAATAATTCGTTAATCTTTGCCGTATTTAAGCATTCTGGATCATCAAAAACCACTTCATAGAGTACATCACGAATCCAACCCTTCTCGGTGTCAGCAATAACTTCCCCCGAAAGAATAGAGATTTCTTTTGGTAGTTGAAGACATACCTGTTCAATGAAAACTTCAGGAGGCATTGACCTGAGCAGTTCTAGTTCCAAAACTTCATCTTTACCGGATATTCCAACACTCAACGCAAGGGGAATGGATAGTTTCGGGTGAGGATTGAAACCTTTGGACATCGCTATTGGAATGTTCGCCCTTCTGATAGCCCTCTCAAAAAGCTTCATTAAATCGTGATGAGAGATAAAGCGAATATCACCTGACTTACTAAATCGGATACGTATTCTTGATATAATGAGTCAACCTTAAAAAACTTCAACTATAATAAAATAAAAGAGTTATGTGGAATTCTAATAAGGATGTTTCCCGGTGTCAAGGATAATTTCGTCCATCAAACGCCTCTGGCAGGATATCGATAGCAATATTTCTCAGATAATGAATCGTTTTTTCCGGATCTTCAAATTGACACGCTGTTTCAGCTATTTCTTTTGCCTTTTGAAAGGTAATCGACCGTACAATCTTTTTTATTTCCGGTATAATCGTCGCCGGCGCTACACTAAACTCCGTAAGTCCCATACCAATAAGAGGCGCGGTATATTCAATTTCACTCCCCATTTGTCCGCATATCCCAATAGGGATATTGTTGTCTGTTGCGGCTTTGATTGCTGTCTTTAAAAGTCTTAAGATGGCAGGATGTACCGGGCAGTATAAATAAGCCACCCGTTCATTATTTCTATCAACAGCCAGAGAGTACTGGATAAGATCGTTTGTGCCGATGCTGAAGAAATCACACTCCTTCGCCAAAAGATCCGCAATAATCACTGCGGATGGGACTTCCAGCATTACTCCCATATCAATATTTTTGTTGAAAGCAATCTTCTCTTTTTCTAGCTCTTCCATAGTTTCCCAAACCATCTGTTTCGCCCGTTGCAGTTCTTGCAGGGATGAGATCAGGGGAAATAAAATTTTTACATTCCCCAGAGCAGAAGCCCGCAAAATTGCCCTCAGTTGTATTTTAAATATCGAAGGATTTTCAAAGCAGTAACGGATAGAGCGACATCCCAAAAAGGGGTTTCCTTCTTTTCTGTCATCCAAATAATCGAATTTGTCGGCACCGAGATCCAGGGTTCTGATGATAATCGGCTTGTCTTGTAACTCCCGCACCACGGTGGTATACGCCTCTAAATGCTCCTCTTCAGTCGGCGGCTTGGGTGCACCTAAATAAAGAAACTCTGTTCTATAAAGACCGATACCCTCGGCGCCATATCTTACATTTATATTGATTTCTTTCGGAAATTCAATATTGCCAAAAATAGAAATATGTTTCCCGTCCCCCGTTGTTGAAGGTTGGTCTTTTAGCTCAGTGGCGAGTTTTTCTTCAAAGACATGAATGCTTTTCACCCTGGTTTGATATGCTGCCAATGTTTCGTTATCTGGCCTGACAATAACAACGCCGTTATTACCGTCCACAATGATCATATCACCCCCAAAGACATCCGCGGTAATTGTGCCAAGACCCACCACGGCGGGTATCCCCAATGCCCTGGCAACTATGGCAGTATGAGACGTCCTGCCGCCTACGTCAGTAGCAAATCCCTTAACTTTCTCGGTATCAAGCGAAGCCGTTTGAGAAGGGGTAAGATCATGAGCTACCAGGATCACTTCTTCGGCCAGGTTTTTCAGCTCTTCTCTTTTTTCACCCAGTAAATTCTTTAACAGTCGCCGTTCGATATCAAAAATATCACTTACCCGCTCTGCAAGATACGTATCGCGGATATCCTGAAATTTTCTAATGTAAACACGCAAGGCAAGAGAGACTGCAAATTCCGGCGTAAAATTGGCTTTTTTTATCTTGTCAACGATCTCATTTTTTAACCGTACATCCTGCAATACCATCCGATGGGTACCAAAGATAGATCCAATTTCTGAACTCATGTTTTCAGAGACCTTCTGCTCTAAATCATGAATTTCCTTTTTCGAATCTTCAATAGCCTTTTCAAGCCTATGGATCTCCGCTTCGACCTCGTCTTTTCTTATGATATGACGAGGAATGCGGTATCCTTCACTCTCAAACATAAAAGCCCCGCAAATGACCACTCCGGGCGATACGGCAATCCCTTTTCTAATCTCCATGAATTCTTCTTCAAATTTGCTTTTTACTAACCCTTCCAGGGCATCCAATGCCTCTGCTGCATCTGTCCCTTTTGCGCAAATAACGATTTCCGTGCCGTTTTCTGCGCCAAGTGTCAAAAGTTCAATAATGCTTTTTCCGTCAACCTCTTTATTTTTTGTTTTTATACGGATTTCTGAAGTATATTTATTGGCAATCTCTGCAAATTTGGTAGCAGGACGGGCGTGCATCCCATTGGAATTTGAGATTTTTAATTTTCGTTCTAATAATTGAGAATTTGTTGCGTAAATATCCATAATTTTATAAACAGGCTATGCAGAGTTTTTATGGTAATAAACCCTTTGATTTTAAAATACGACCCGAACAAAAAACGGTTTGCATATTTTTTGTTTTGTCTGGTTTACAGCGATAAATTATTCTTCCAGTCCGGGGAGTTGTTGAGGAAAGAGAGAATGCCGTTGAACTAAACCTGGATACCGTCAACCTCGCGCAATATTTCAACCATACCGTCTTTACCATTCGCCTCCCGCATGAATCTGCGGAAATCGTTATCGCGTATAACGGTGGAAATCCTTTCTAGTGCGGCAAGGTGAGCTCCCGCTGAATCATTCGGGGAAAGCAGGAGAAAGAAAAGATAGACAGGTTCTCCGTCGAGGGCATTGAAATCAACGCCATTCGTTGACCGTGCAATCGTCCCCATAATCTTTTTTATACTATCATGTTTTGTATGAGGAACCGCTACCCCTTTTCCAATTCCCGTACTACCCAACTCTTCCCGCTTTATAAGGGCTTTAATAATATTTTCAACGTCCTTACTATTAACTTTCTGCGAATCTCTCAGCGAACACACCATTTCCCGAATCACAGCCGCTTTTTCTGTGGCTTTGATTTCCGTGATAATCGCTTCCTCTACGACAAAATCAGTCAATTTCATATGATAAAATTCCTCCTGTAGAATTGTTGGTCATCATTCTTCTGGTTCCCCTTCAAAACCTTCCATTTCCCTCGCCGCAGGCTTTTTTCTTCGGACGATTCTGGATTGAATTTTGCCCTTATGCTTTTTCAGTTGAGCCTCGATCTTATCAACAACAAGGTCAATCGCCCGGTACATATCCGGATTCGACACCTCTGCAACCAGCGTAGGCCCCCTTGAAACCGAAACAATCATTTCAACGATGTGGCTATTGTCACCGCCAATATCTAAAGTAATTTGTATTTGTAGAATCCATTCAAAAAATTTCTTTACCTTTTCTGCCTTGAGCAAGGCGTAATTTTTAATAGCTTCCGTTATCTCTAAATGTCTTGCAACAATGGTTATATTTTCCAAGAAAGCGTCCTTTCTAAAAAGTACCAGTTTCTCAGTAATCCAAATTTCTGATTTTACTTATTATAAAATCCTTCGTCAAGGAAATTAATAACAGAGAAATTATTGTAACAATTTAGTTTTTTGAAAAATCCAATAATGGCCGATGTTTGCCGCGCAGTGTAGGGGCGAAGCATTTGCTAAAATTGGCATACATGCATTCATACCCAGACTGGCAAATGCTTCGCCCCTACCTTTTCGAAAAACTAAATTGTTACAAATTATTTAATTGCAACCACCATTGCCCAAAACGTTAGTATCTGGTAAAGGAAAGGTGGTTGTCTGCCTGCAAGAAGGAGATGCTGACGCGCCGCCTTTTACGTAGTGTTAGCGATACCGGATGAGTTAAATCCCCCCCCCTATACTGGTGAATCAGAAAGGCCTCTATATTCTCCTTCTCAGAACAGGGGTGAGACACTCATTGAGCAGGAAAGAATTTACTGGGATTGACTCACGAATATGCTCTTATTGTGGGAAAGGGCGGACGGTGAGGAGCGAGACATTACTCCCCATCATTCATTCACCTCCCGGCGAGGTGCAATTTCTGTCTTGCTTTATCTGACAGGGAAGTGTATTTTTATCGCAAGGCGTTGTCTTTGCCGGTTATGAAGTAAAGTATTTACAGGGAATATTGCGCAACAATTTTCCATAAACGAAGGAGACGATGGCAATAGTCATAAAAAAGGATTCATGTTGCAATCTTTCAACATCCCTTGAAAAGGAGTGGCTGGAAACCAACGGCATTGGCGGCTATGCCTCTTCAACGATATCTGGGGCAAATACCAGAAGGTATCATGGGCTTCTCACGGCAGCCACAAAACCTCCCTTGGGACGCACCCTGCTGCTCTCGAAACTCGAGGAGTTCCTCTGCTTTGAAGACAAAGAGACCCCTCTTTCTACGAATATCTACCCGAACGCAGTCTATCCGGAGGGATATAAAAATCTTATCCGGTTCAGCTTGAATCCTTTTCCTGTCTTCGATTATTCTACGGACGGAATAGCTATCAAAAAAACAGTGTTCATGGTTCATGGGGAAAACACTACCGTAATATTGTATCAAGTGGATCGTAGGGGCGAACGGCCGTTCGCCCTTACGGTAAAGGTGAGAGTTATGATTGCATTTCGTGATTATCACTGCGTCACCCATGAGAATCCGTATTTGAAAACCGATTGTAAAATCCTGAGCAATGGGATGCATATACAACCATACGATACGCTTCCGCCCATGTATCTTTTTCATAATGCCCACGCAATAGACCGGACTTGTTTTTGGTATAAAAATATGGAATATCCGAAGGAAATGGAACGTGGACTTGAGGCTCACGAAGACCATTTCAGCCCGTTTGCCGTGCACTTTGATTTGAACAAAGGGACAGATTTCTTTGTTGTGGCATCTACGAAGGAATACGATAAAGTAGATATATTTGAGTTATTAAACAGGGAAACTGTTCGCAGAAAAAATATCTGCATAGCACAAGCCAGGCACAATCAAACACCCTTTCCTGCCTCTCCCTCTTCACACGCACAAGGGGAGGATGAAGAGGGAGGAAAAAAACTCGCCACGCTGATTGAATCCCTTTTGGCCGTTTCCGACAGCTTTGTCGTTAAACGGGAAGATGATAAAAAGAGCATCATTGCCGGATATCACTGGTTTGGGGATTGGGGCCGGGATACGATGATCTCGCTGCCGGGACTTACCCTGGTGCAAGGGAGATTCGAGGATGCCCGGAAGATATTGCTTTCCTATGCCCGATATGCGGACAAGGGGATGATACCGAACCGGTTCCCCGATTCTGGCGAACATCCGGAGTACAATACCGTTGATGCGTCATTATGGTACATCCATGCAGTATATCAGTACTTTCGGTTTACAAAAGATTTAAAGACTATTCAAAAAGAGCTGTATGGTGTTTTGCAAGAAATTGTTGAGTATTACATGAAGGGTACTCGCTATAACATACATATGGAATCTGATGGCTTGATTTATGCCGGTGTTGAAGGAGTACAACTGACCTGGATGGACGCGAAAGTGGGTGACTGGGTAGTAACGCCGCGGAAAGGAAAAGCAGTAGAGATCAACGCCTTGTGGTATAACGCCTTGATGATCATGTCGTTTCTCGCGCGTGAAATGAACTTACCCGGAGAAAGCGCAAGATATGATGATTTAGCTGGGAAAGCAGCAAAATCATTTCATGATGTCTTTTGGTATGATGAGGGACAATATCTGTATGATTTTATTGACGGTGAAATAAGGAATAGCTCCATTCGCCCGAACCAGATATTTGCGGTAAGTTTACCGTATCCGCTGTTGTCAAAGACGCAGCAGAGAAGGGTTGTTGAGGTTGTGAAAGAGCATCTGTTAACACCACGGGGCTTACGAAGTTTATCACCAAAGGACAATGACTATGTCGTCCGTTATCAGGGAAATCCATACGAAAGAGACAGGGCATATCACCAGGGCACAGCCTGGGCGTGGCTGACCGGTCCGTACATCTCTGCCTATGCCAGGGCGTATGCAGGAGAGAAAGACACGATACCATATATCAAAAGACTTTTTTTGTCATGGTATGAACATCTGTTTGAGTCTGGATTAGGGACTATTTCTGAGATATTCGACGGTGATTCTCCTCATATTCCCCGCGGTTGCATTTCCCAGGCATGGAGCGTAGGAGAGATCTTGCGGGCTTATTTTGAACATGTGCATGGAGCAGAGGATGCTTAAGGTTTATGCTTATTCTGGCCGATAACAGTATCAAGTTCCTCCCCATGAAAAAGGAGTGGCATTTCTTCGGAACTATTATACAACCCTCTTACCCTAACCCGGATTTCTCACCAATAGATTAGACAATCCTCAGTATGTATGGTATACGCTGTTAGTAAATACACATAAGTTGCACAAAAACCGACATAAAAGCCAACTAACCCGACTTTCGCAATTCGCCCCAAAAAAAGGTTATTTTTTGGTATATACTCAAGCGGCTCACAATTTGTGATTTATAAACTTGATACAGAGTCGCCATAATCTAACAGGGTGGCACGGACAAGCTATGCTTGTCCGTGTTTTTGCAATACTACTTAATGCCTTGTGCTTGCGTGGTCTGCCTTGTATTGTCTATCCAAATGTTAACATAAATACTTCGTAAACAATGCCATGCAAGTCCAACACGGACAAACTCCGTTTGTCCGTGCCACCCTGTTACCAATTTAAAATTCACCTTTTATGAGCATCTTGAGTATAGATCGCCGGGAGATACCTGCCTAAAAATAGCCGTTTTTGGGTGCAAATTGCGAAAGTCGGGTTAGCGGCTTGCCTTACCCCCTCGAATTACGAAGGTCTGGCTAACCTCCAATACGTAAGGGAAGCAAGGTTGTTGTAACTGAAAGAGCCCGAAAAATCTTGGATTTAACAATTCTGTTTCCATGAAATTTCGTCAGATCATGTTTGAGTTCATGTAAGAATACGGTTTGAGAAGATTCGGCGGCAATCTTCTTTGCCTCAGCAATCGTAAGTTGGGTACAGGAGGTTGAGAATGCCGCATGCTATGATTACCATGAGGATATGGTTCGGGTACGCCGCAAACTCTTGAAACCGGTACGAGTCAAGATGACAGTAGCTTCGTCCCACTTTTGCTATCACAAATTACCCTTTGTGAGAAACGCGGGTTAGCCCACTTCTTGTCTCTCTGCATCATTTTCCCTTTCCGTTATCCAGTCTTCTTCTGCCTCATGCTTTCTCCGGAATCTTTTATACAGATTTTGATGTTGCCGTGCTATGTCCCCGTGAAAGCAAAAAGTACGGTGAAAGAAAAATATATTTCAGTATTTTGTTTTATTAACAGGAATTTCCTGTATAATACCGTAATACTTTAATCGTTAAGCGGCATTGTTGTATGTAACATAGGTTTCAGATAACTTGCTACGTATAAAAGATAACAGCGTAACCTTTCACATCTTATACTCATCGGGCATTGTGTTTGATAGTATAGGTAGGACTACGTAAGAGTCGCTAACTGAAGTAGGTAATTGGCTATTCGTAGTTTCCTAATATCTATCAGACTGGACAAGATGCTCTGGCACACGATGCAGGTTCACAGCTCCCATTCAAATCGTTTCCCCCCAACTTTTGAATAATCTTGGTCAGTTAGTTTCGAATGCTACAACAACAATTGGATTATCATTTATCAGAGGGCCATTAACTAACGTGACCTGGCCCATATTTTAACCACAAGGAGTTTCAGTGAATTTTAAAACGTTTCAATTCCATCCGCACATTGCGGCTGGCGTGCAGGCGCTTGGGTATATTACCCCCACGCCGGTACAACTTCAATCTATTCCATCAATTCTTCAGGGGCGTGATATTATGGCCCTGGCCCAGACCGGAACGGGCAAAACTGCTGCATTTGTATTGCCGATTTTGCAACGTCTGATGCAGGGTCCGCGCGGATGCCTTCGCGCGCTCATAATCGCACCGACACGTGAGCTGGCAGAGCAAATACACGAGACTATTGGTGGGCTGGGTAGTCAAACAGAATTGCGCAGTGTTACCATTTATGGGGGAGTGGCTATAAACCCACAAATTCAGAAACTGCGTCGTGGGGCAGAGATTGCGGTAGCATGCCCCGGTCGCCTTCTCGATCATATCAGCCAGGGCACGATCAATGTATCACGGTTAGAAGTACTTGTACTGGACGAAGCTGACCGTATGTTCGACATGGGTTTTTTGCCTGATGTCCGGAAGATATTAAGGCACCTGCCAGCGCAGAGGCAGACACTATTTTTCTCAGCCACGATGCCTTCTGACATCCGCCATCTGGCACACGACATCCTGCGTGACCCGATTACCGTACAAATCGACCACACAGTACCACTCACCACCGTTTCACATGCGTTGTATCCGGTCGAACAGCACCTCAAAACTGCAATGCTGATGGAGATTTTGCATCACACCGATACCGAATCAGTACTCGTTTTTACGCGTACCAAGCATCGCGCCAAACAGATAGCACGGCAACTGCAAAAATCCGGCTACAGCGCGACTTCGCTGCAGGGCAACCTATCGCAGAACCAGCGTCAGGCAGCCCTCGATGGTTTCCGTAACGGTTTGTACAAGATCCTGGTGGCAACCGATATTGCCGCCCGCGGTATCGATGTTTCGCGTATTTCTCACGTAATTAACTACGACATACCTGACACCGCAGAAGCTTACACGCATCGCATTGGTCGTACTGGTCGTGCAGCCAAAACCGGAGATGCGTTTACCCTTATCACGCGGGAAGATGCATCCATGGTGCGCACCATAGAGGGCGCCCTCGGCGTAAAGCTGGAACGACGGACACTGAAGGACTTCAAGTACACGGCGCCTGTGCAAAAGCAAAAGGCGGAATTTGCACGACATCAACCGCAGCGGCGTCACAAACAGACCACCGCACGACGGACCAAGCCGCATACATCAGCCACTTTCGGCTCCACCACTCGAACGGCATCAACCACAAAGACAAAGAGCCAGCGCCACCCTCAGGTTTCCCGCGCGACCGGTTCGTCAGCACGAAGATCTCGCTACTCGCACGATGCACGTTGATAATCGACACCATGAAATAAAACAAGTAATTGCAATAATTATCAATTCATCACATGTTAAGTAATAACCTATGATGATAACAACAGAAAATTTTTTCTAACCGGCAAACAAAAAAGCCCCCCGATCCTTTTGCGGATAGGGGGGCTTTCACGTCGAATTATAACGGCACGTTAAGTAACAACTACTCCCTATTTCTATTTCATGAAGGAATGAATCCTTTTTGTGTCGAGCAAGGCCTTTTCCATCGGCACAAGGGGTGTAATTTCTATATCAGTAAAAAACGGGAAGAGGGGAAGTTTTGAGACGATTTCATCCATTTCTTCATTGGACTCAGCATCAATAATAGCGGCAGCCCCTCGCTTGCCCGCCAGCTTCCCGCCGGCCAAAATCTTTCCCCGACGCTGGAACCGTGAAAAATATTCCCACTCCTTTATCACGTAACCCAGAAAGTCCTTTGCCGGAATTTGGGGCATCTGTTTTATCTCTACCTTTAAGAGAAATAACATACGCATTATCTTTCATTGTTCTGTAAGAATTCAAATCACAGATGAGGCTACAAAGGTCGCATAAAAACCCCAAAATTCCTCTAGCAAAGGGACGAAGAGGGTTTTATGCGCTCATTTGCGAGATCACGTCAGAGTTTCTGCAATGAACCATTGTCATTTTTCTAGATTGCTAAACCGCCGTCTACGCTGATCACATGTCCGGTAATATATTTGGCATCATCCGACAACAGAAAAGCGGCAACCTTTGCAATTTCTTCAGGTTTCCCAAATCTCCTTACCGGGATCATTTCAATCATTTTGTCTTTATATTCCTGGGGTAGAGCGGACGTCATGTCTGTTTCAATAAAACCGCAGGCAATGGCGTTCACGGTAATATTGACCTTCCCCACCTCCTTTGCAAGAGCCTTGGTAAAACCAACCATACCCGCCTTAGAGGAAGAATAATTTACCTGTCCGGCAATCCCTACCAAACCACTCACGGAAGTAATATTTAAGATATTTCCTGCCTTTTGTTTGATCATCTGCGTAATAACAGCCTTGGAAAAATTATAAACACTCTTGAGATTGGTATTGATAACCTCATCCCAGTCACTCTCGCTCATAAGCGCCAGGAGTTTATCCCGGGTGATACCGGCGTTGTTTACCAGGAAATCAATTCTTCCGAACGTGTCTTTAACCTCTTTTACCATACTTTTAGCGCCTTCGAAGCTGGCGGCGTTTATTTGGAAAGAAACCGCCTTCGATCCCATAGCCTCTATCTCTTTCACCAGTGCATTTGCAGCATCAGTGTTTTTATTATAATTGAAGGCGATACTACAGCCGTTCTTTGCCAGTTCCAGAGCAATTGCCTTTCCAATACCTCGTGTTCCTCCCGTAACTATTGCTATCTTCTCCTTGAATTGCATCTCATTATTCCTCCTTCCGGGGAGCTTTTTTGAAAAACCAAAACCAGTAATCTTTCAGCTTATAACTCTTCAGTCGGATTTATAGTAAAGAAATAAATTTTGAAAAGCAAGGTAAAAAAGATCAAATAATCTTGTGTCTCTTGTATTTAAGCTAAAAGCTTAAGGTAAAGAAATACGCGATGCTGATGAATCTTGAGCAAGAAGGATTTAATATCTCGATAACCGTATACCACACGCTTTATCTTTAAACTTTGGAATTTGGTAACAATTTAGTTTTTTGAAAAAGTAGGGGCGAAGCATTTGCCACTTGGGTATGAACACATCTATGCCAATTATAGCAAATGCTTCGCCCCTACCCTTTCTATTATTGGAATTTTTCAAAAAACTAAATTGTTACGGAATTTGTAATAATTCTGTGATACCATCTAAACGCGACGAATTTCACCTCATATACTATGGTATTACCGCATAAAATCTTTCTTTTTTTGGGAAGTTTTTTACACCCCGCTTTCCACCCCCCGATCCCCCTTTGGATGGGGAGACCGGAGAATTTGGTCGCGGCACAGATGCGCTAGGTATCTTTTTATCGTATAATTTCTATTTTATCACAGTGTTGTCCGGTTAAGGAATTGCGTATGAGCGCGATTGTTGTTCTTTGAGAT
>CAZBCT010000021.1:0-37329 GCA_964490485.1 uncultured Candidatus Brocadia sp.
CCTTATTTTTTTTCTGATACCAGTTTTACGCAATTTCCTAACCGGACAACGCTGATTTTATCAAGAATCCCTCCAAGAGGGAGGAATAACTCTAAATCTTTTATGCCGCGCGAAGCATGTTAGAAATTATTGCGTCTCTTGGAAATACGGAACTCCTCAAGCTACCGAAAACGGCTTTTCTGTGTAGCCGGCAAGTGCCGGCCCGTGTGGTGCTCAAATGCTACGATTGGGCAATTGCACAACGTGAGGCGGGGCGGTGTATCATCAGCGGCTTCCATTCCTAAAGAGAGAGATGTATGCACTACCTGCTCAAAGGCTCACAGCCCATTATTCTGGTACTGGCAAGCAGCATTAAAAAAGACTCGACCCAGAACTAAAGGACGCCATGGACAAAAACAGATTGTTGCTCATTACTCCTTTTAGTGATAAAGTTAAACGAGTTATCAGTGAAACCGCTAATCAAAGGAATCGTTTCATGGCAGAACTGACGGAAGAAATATTTGTTGCTTATGCCGCAACCGGAGGAAACATAGAAAAACTAACTTATTACAAAACAAACAATTTCTCATTCCTGATCAAGTAGGAGTCGAAAGCAAAAATGTCTATTTTTAAATTGGTATCCCCTTTTAAACCACAAGGCGATCAGCCGCGTGCGATACAACAATTGGTGGAAGGTTATCAGAAAAACACTACGTGCCAAACCTTATTGGGAGTCACGGGTTCCGGCAAGACCTTTACCATGGCGAACGTGATTGCAGCCCTGGAAAAACCAACGCTGGTGATGACCCACAACAAGACACTGGCAGCCCAGCTCTACAGCGAATTTAAGAGCTTTTTCCCCAATAACGCCGTGGGATATTTCGTCAGTTATTACGACTATTATCAACCCGAGGCGTATATTCCACAAAGGGATATCTACATCGAGAAAGAAGCAACCATCAACCAGGAAATTGACCGGCTTCGCCTGGCCGCCACCAGCAATCTTATGTCACGGAAAGACATCATCATTGTTGCCAGTGTTTCCTGTATCTATGGATTGGGTTCTCCCGAAGAGTATCAGGAAATGTATGTACACCTTTGCACGGGTGATTCGATAGAGCGAAACTTACTCCTGAGGAAACTCGTTAACATCCAGTACGATCGGAACGATATACAGTTCGTGCGCGGCACGATGCGGGTGCGCGGAGATGTTGTAGAGGTATTTCCTGCTTACGAGGAGTTTGCTTATCGTATAGAATTGTTCGGAGATGAAGTCGACAGGATATCCATAATCAATCCAACAACCGGGAATACCGTGCGGGAGGTAAGAGAGATATCCGTTTATCCCGCAAAACACTTTGTCATGCCGGAAGGGAAGATTGGCGGGGTAGTCAAATCCATCGAGCACGAATTGAACAACCGGCTGAAAGAACTCCGTTCAAACGAGAAGCTTCTCCAGGCTCAACGTCTGGAAGCCCGGACACGGTACGACATGGAGATGTTGCTGGAGGTGGGGTATTGTCATGGTATTGAAAACTATTCACGGCATCTGAGCGACCGTGCGCCCGGCGAGACACCCTACACCCTATTCGATTATTTCCCCAAAGAATTCTTCCTTATTGTTGATGAGTCTCACGTCTCCGTTCCCCAGATTGCCGGTATGTACCATGGCGACCGGGCACGCAAGGAGACACTGGTCGAATACGGTTTCCGTCTGCCTTCCGCAATGGATAATCGTCCCTTACAATTCGATGAGTGGGAAAAGAGGATACACCAAATCATGTTCGTGTCGGCAACACCGGGTCCCTATGAGTTAAAAAAATGCACAGGCAGGGTGGTTGAGCAGATTATTCGTCCAACTGGCCTTGTAGATCCGACAATTTACGTGAAACCTGCCAAAACTCAGGTGACAGATCTCCTGAAACAAATTAAGAAACGGGCACAGAAAAAAGAACGAGTACTGGTCACTACGCTGACGAAACGACTCGCCGAAGACCTGAGCGAGTATATCAAGGAAGAAGGGCTCAACGGCATGTACATCCATTCTGAGATCAACGCAATTGAAAGGGTGGCTATATTACGTGACTTGAGGTTGGGAAAATTCGACGTCCTGGTGGGGGTCAACCTCCTGAGGGAGGGACTTGATTTACCGGAGGTCTCGCTGGTGGCGATTCTCGATGCAGACAAAGAAGGGTTTCTGCGTTCTGAGACTTCGTTAATACAGACCATTGGCCGGACTGCCAGGAATGTGAATGCTGAGGTAATCTTATATGCAGATCAGACAACAAACTCCATGAAACGGGCAATCGATGAAACCAACCGTCGCCGCGCAATCCAAACAGCATATAACAAGGAGCACAACATTACTCCAAGGACGATACAAAAGGAGATTAAAAAGGGTATCGAAGACGAGGTTTCATCACATAAGCTCGTTTATGAAACCGTTGCGGAAAGCGAAGAAGAATACATTACCCAGGAGTTTGTGAACGAACTGGAGGAAGAGATGCTCAAGGCGGCAGAGGCATTGGAATTTGAACGTGCGGCTGAACTACGTGACAAAATCCAACGAATCCGCTCGAAATAAGGTTTGAATGCTAGAATCCAGCATCGGAACGCAAGGAGGCCATTGACATAAAGGAGTTGCTAGTATAGTATTATTTATTACCATTTTTGTTAAGATCCTTGTACTTTAGACATTTTGTTTTTCATAAAAAGAAAGGAGAAAGGAAGAGATGTCGACAAAAGATAATTTGCAGGATGCCTTTGCGGGCGAATCGCAGGCTAACAGGAAATACCTTGCCTTTGCCAAAAAGGCTGATGAAGAGGGTTTCGGGCAGGTGGCAAAACTATTTCGTGCTGCTGCTGATGCCGAAACGGTGCATGCTCACAACCATTTACGGGTATTGGGCGGTATTAAAACAACAAAAGAAAATATCCAGGAGGCCATAGACGGGGAAACACATGAGTTTACCAAAATGTACCCGCAAATGATTGAGGAGGCCAGAAAGGAAGGAAACAAACAAGCACTGCAGAGCTTTGAAATAGCCAATAAGGTGGAGAAGATCCATGCCGATCTGTATCAAAAGGCATTACAAAATTTAGGTAAAAATGAAGCCGTAGATTATTACGTATGTCAGGTCTGCGGGAATACGGTTGAGAAGACAGCGCCGGATACCTGTCCAATCTGCGGGGCGCCTAAGTCTAAGTTTACCAGGATTAGTTAAGACCCACCAGGATCTGGCTGCCGGAAACTAAAAAGGTGTAAAACGTAATCAGACGGTCACCTTAACTTTCTCTTGAAAGAAGTGATAAGATTACCTCCTTTTCAAAGAACGGGTTTTTGAAGTGTAATCGTAAGGGGGCGAACAGTTGTTTGCCCCCTATTTTTTGGATAAACAACCAGTTGGTTGTTTGAGACATTGATGCAAGACGGAAATTTGATGCTTGAGATCTACAAAAAACTACCCAAGACAAACTGTGGCAAATGTGGGGTTCCTACGTGTATGGCTTTTGCGCTTAAGGTAAAAAATGCACAACTCAAGATTGGGGATTGTCCTTATGTCGTGCAAGAAAATAGGGAATTGACAACTCAAAAGCCCACTGTCACTATGGAGGATAACTACGAACGCGTAAGCAGCGAATTGGAAGCCGAAGCCAAACATACGAATTTCAAAGAAGCAGCGCTTGCCACAGGAGGCTATTTCGATACTGGCAAAGATGGGGAAACGATAAAACTCCTCATGATGAACAAACCGTACGAGATGCGCAAGGAGGGGTTGTTTGAAAACGACACCTATTGCCACGATTCGTGGTCAAAAATCATCATCTATGATTACATACGGAGAAAAGGAAACAAACCATTAACGGGGGAATGGGTTACGCTGGGATATTTCCCAAATACTGCCTCACATGTAAAGGCATTTCAACGGAATGCAGAAGAGAAGGTTGCATCGTGTTTCAATAAAAATCTGCATGGTCTAAAGACGCGCTGCCGGGAACTGGGTGGTATAGAGACGCAAGGGAAGATGAAGGCGGATTATATTTGTCGCTTTGACCTCTTGCCGCAGATACCGTTATATTTGTGCTTTTGGGATGCAGACGAAGAGTTTGCGGCAAGCTGCAAGCTTTTTTTAGACAGCAGCGCAGAAGCCTACATCGACATCGAATATCTTGCCTATCTTGTAGAAAGATTTATTGAATTATTTATTCAATCATGACTAAACGATAAAGGAAATTTCCTATGGCAAATTGCTGGAAATGCGGTCTCTTTCTCGGAGAAAAAGATGAATGGAAAAAAATGGCTACCACGAAGGGAGACATCTGTATCCTGTGCTATAACAAGGCCAAAGAGGTTGATACCCCTCGGATAAAGGCAGAAATGGATGCTTTTTTGCAGAACAAGGAAAAATCGTAACTCGTGCTCAATTGACTCGCGCAGTGCTGTCGCTATCGCGGCAAGCATGGATTTGAGTGCGTGGTTTTTTTATTGTGGCTCCTGGGTTGCCGCAGCGCATAATCGGTTTGGAAGATACCCGCTTATATGCAGGCGCACGGAGTGAATGGATCACCAGCCCGGACGATTCTATCGCAATGGGCTCAGATTATAAATTCCATAACTGAAAAATCTATGAAACTTGATAGAGCTACTCTTATTGATGTGGTCAATAACACGCCCTTGATTTCTATTGATTTAATTGTGAGAAACGACCAAAACCAAGTACTCCTGGGCTACCGGAATAACGAGCCAGCCAGAAACTATTGGTTTGTGCCCGGCTCTCGAATTTGCAAAAACGAACGTATCTCACAGGCTTTTGAACGTCTTTCCTGTGAGGAACTCGGTGCCCAATTAGTCATTCAAGATGCTCGATTTCTTGGCATATTTGAACACTTCTATCAGGAAAATTTTGCTCAAAAACCCGGGATTGACACCCATTATGTTGTACTGGCTTATGAAGTCAAACTATTCAATCCCCTCCACGATTTGCCAAAGGATCAGCATAGCCAGTTTCGGTGGTGGACGGTAACCGATCTCTTGCATGCACAAGAGGTACATTCTCATACCAAGACGTATTTTCAATAATCTTCCTGGGGTTTGCAAGGAATGATATGTTGCTTCATTCGAATCAGGAGATAATCCATTTCAAGCGCTCTCTTGCAAGGATTGTTCGTTGCAGATAATATTTTGTTGCATTTTGTCCTTGTTATTGGTAACATTTTACTCTTTTCCTTTGGTTATAAATAAGTAACTTAATATTTTTAGGAGGCTGGTATGGCAAATGGATTCAGCGGAAAGAAGAAGCATAGGCTAAACAGAAAAAAATATCTGTTAAAAAGGCGAAGAAGGAAACACGAAAAGGTCTAATATCAATACCGTTTCTCAACAAGTTAAATGCCTCACGGTATGTATCTAAACGTGAAAGGCAGTATTTTGTTACATGAGCCGTGCCCTTCTATTTAAGAAATTAAACGTGATAAAAAAAGGGGCATCATGAAAATCAGGATGCCCCTTCGTATGATTTCTACACTCGATTAGTTTGTCGCTATACCTTCAATAAATCCCTCTAATTTTCTGCTACGCAATGGATGCTGGAGTTTACGAATAGCTACACTTTCAATCTGGCGTATTCGCTCCCTCGTTATGTTAAACCGCTCTCCAATTTCCTCCAGGGTATGAGTATACCCATCACCAATTCCAAAACGCAATTTAATAACCTCTCGTTCTCTGTAGCTCAAGGTATCAAGAACCTTTTCCAACTGGTCCTTAAGTAACGTTTGGTGGGCATTAGTAACTGGCGACTCAGTCTTCTTGTCCTGGATAAAATCCTCAAACATCGTCTCGCCACCTTCACCAATCGGACTCTCCAATGATATAGGCTGCGATGCAATCCTAAATACCCGGTATACCTCAGAAACAGGGATTTTCGCCTCTTTTGCGATAGCTTCAATCTTTGGCTTTCTTTCAAGTCCTCCCTGAGACGCTTTTAATACCATGTTGGTTTTATTGATCACATCGGTCATATGTACGGGAATACGCACCGTTCTTGCCTTGTCATCTATTGCCCTGATAATTGCCTGTTTAATCCACCAGGTAGCATACGTGCTGAATTTGAAACCCATACGATAATCATATTTATCAACAGCCCGCATGAGGCCGGTATTCCCTTCCTGTATGAGGTCGTGAAAGACCAGGCCACGTTTCCTGTACCTTTTTGCGATACTCACCACTAATCTCAAATTGCCTTCGGAAAATCGATTCCTGGCAGACTCATACTCATTATTAATGGACTTAATTGCGTAAATAGTTTTTTCCGCTTCGCTGACATTTTTCATGGATAAGAGTTTTATATCATAGGCACGATAGGAACTTTTCCCGAGAATTTCGTTTTTATAAAACGATCCCCTGGAATTTTCCTTATAGGAAACAACCTTCTCTAAAATATCCAACAAGTCTCTCATTACCGGCAGGATTGTTTCTGAGCGAACGTGTACGGCCTCTAACTCCTTCACCGCAGATCTCTTCCTCGCAGCTATCTTTTTCATGATTCTCATCTTTAAATTTTTAGGGACGGATTGCTTGTTTATCTTTTCATAATCTCTCAGATTTTTTTCCAGGATTTCTTTAATTTTTTTTGCAACGCCATGGATTTGTTCAACCATTTCATTTTTGCTTTGGTCTTTTGTTGCTGACGTTTCGACAAATTGAACGAGGTCTGATTCACTGACTAGCTGCTCAAGAATGCGCACATACCTTTCCAATCCGTAATCAAACCTCAAGACCCTCCGGTGGAGTAAGCGGCTCACTATTTTTACTTTCTTTGCAAGATAGAGTTCTTCCTCTCGGGATAACAGAGGTAATTTTGCCATCTCTTTTAAGTAAAGCCGGACCGGGTCGTAGTCTTTATATTTTATCTGATCTTTGAGCACTTCCACTTCGTTCAAATCATCTTCGGTAGCATAATTTTCATAGTTCTCGTCAGTTAAATGATCAATTTTATATTCAAATGCACCCATTTTTTAATCTTCCTGTCTTTGGATTGAACTTTATAAAATATGACAATTTCGGAAAATATAACAAAAATCTATCATAAAATGTTTACACAAAATATACATTTTTAAAATACATCATAACCAACCAATCTGAAATATTTTAACAAAAACAGATATTTTCTGTGGAAATGTGACAAAATGAAGTTTTCAGGTAATAAAATCTATGCACCTGGGCAAAACCTGAAATATGGCTTTATACTTTTTTGTTGACTAATTGTAAATAATTAAATACTATTTTACCTTAATTAACAATCATTTTTGTTTATCATTTAATTCATTCTACTATGGAAACTATAGAAAAACTTACAAAAAAACTGAGAAACCACGGCATGAAAATTACTCCACAAAGGCTGATGATCTTCAAAGTTTTAGAGAACAACACCTCCCATCCATCCGCGGAAAATGTCTACAAAAGAGTAAAGAGAATATATCCCAGCGTGTCATTTACCACCATTTACAAAACCC
Source organism: uncultured Candidatus Brocadia sp. (assembly GCA_964490485.1). Lineage (GTDB taxonomy): Bacteria > Planctomycetota > Brocadiia > Brocadiales > Brocadiaceae > Brocadia. The sequence continues at coordinate 7,492 of CAZBCT010000021.1, forward strand.
TGGAAACTTTAAGGAAATTGGGAGAAGTGAGGGAATTTGTCATTGACGACGACCGCAAGCATTACGATCCCAATACGAACTTACACCACCATGTCGTCTGTTCTTCCTGCAAAAGGATACTCGATGTATTTGAGGATTTCTCACCCTACGTAAAACTGCCAGATGCCGTGAAAAAGGACTATACCGTCTCTGGATTTCAGATATTTTTTCATGGTATCTGTAAGGAATGCAACTGAAACAGAAAGAACCCATACGGCACAACGCTAAATCACAACTCTGTCTGAAAATTCCCAGCGTCAATTTCGATACATTTACTCTCGGAATATCATTTTGATGCAATAACAAGGGCGCTAAATAATGATGCGTGACAAGGATCTGCAGTCATGCGTTCGGGATGCCATTGAACACCCACAAAAAATGGATACCCCTCGAGTTCTATAGCTTCAACAATACCATCTTCAGTATGTGCCGTAGCAATCAGGCCGTTGCCCAATTTATCTATTGCCTGATGGTGCGCACTATTCGTCTCAAGATGCTCCGTCCCAACAATCTTATGCAGGCAAGACCTTTTTTCCACTGTTACCGGATGGGTATAGTGTTTGTTTTGCAAATCTTTATGAACAATGCAGGATATACCATGTGACGGGATATCCTGAATAAGAGAACCGCCGAAAACAACGTTTACAAGCTGAGCGCCATAACAAATAGCCAGAATCTGTTTTTTCATTTGAAAGGCGATATTTACCAGGAGATTATCGGAAAGATCCTTGTCAGGATGAACGCAGAGAGTCTTTTGGTGGCATTCTTTTCCATATCGTTGAGGGGGAACATCATTTCCTCCGGTAAGGATCAAGCCATCGATCCTTTTCAAGGAGTTGCGAACATCGTCGCCGTCTTTTATGATAGGCAATAATAAGGGAATGCCACCCGCTGCAATAATAGCCTCAACATAATTTCTGTAAACGAAAGAGTAGGGCTGTTGACCTTCCTCTTCGTAATCGCAATTGATACCAATTATTGGTTTCATACAAGATAATTCCTCGCTGCCTTATCTGAGTAATGCTTTTAGACGACCGCGCAAGAAATAGGCATTGTCTCAAATCAACGGTTTCTTCGGCATGCGGTCAACGTATAGTTTCTTAATTTGCGAGACCGTTGAATTTGCGCTGAAGCGCGGGCGGTGGATGGACAATTGGGATGAAAGCTTTGCCAGAAATGCTTTGGTTTCAGGTCTTTCCAGTCTTGCTAAAGAATATAGCGGCTCAGATCCTCGTCTTTTGCTATAGCTTGTAATTTATCCTGCACATATTTCGCGTCAATGATTACCTCTGCGCCTCCCATGTCAGATGCATCAAACGAGACATCTTCCACGAGTTTTTCCATCACCGTATGCAGCCTCCGTGCGCCAATATTCTGGGTGCGCTTGTTAACCTGCACGGCAATCTCTGCTATCGTCTCAATGGCGTCTTTTTCAAATCGCACCTTAATTCCCTCGGTTTCCAGGAGTGCCTTATATTGTTTTACCAAGGCATTTCTAGGTTCGGTCAGGATGCGTAAAAATTCCTCTTTCCCCAGATCCTCTAATTCTACGCGAATGGGAAACCGACCCTGCAACTCAGGGATTAAATCTGACGGCTTGGAAACATGGAACGCACCGGCGGCGATAAAAAGCATACGATCGGTCTTGACTACTCCGTATCGGGAATTAACCGTGGTGCCATCCACAATCGGCAACAAGTCTCTCTGCACCCCCTGGCGGGAGACATCGGGACCGTGAGCAGATTCACGTCCGGCAATCTTATCGATCTCGTCAATAAAGATAATTCCAAATTGTTCCGTTCTCCGGATCGCTTCCTGGATAACTTTCTCCCGGTCAACAAGCTTTTCTGCCTCTTCATGGGTTAAAATCCTTTTTGCCTCAGCTACGGGGACCTTTCGTACCTGAGCGCGGGGAGGAATCATCTTTTCCAGCATATTCTGGAAATCCATACCCATTTCCTCAACCCCAGCGACAAAACCCTGAAGCACATAGGGTTTTTCATGGGTGGTGAGTTCTACCATACGGTTTGAAAGTTCCCCGTCATGCAGTTTTTTACGGAACTTTTCTCGTGTACTGAGCCGCTGTTCTTCTGCCTCCGCATTGGACGGTTCAGCGCTCTTTGGCACTGGCGGTAGCAAGAGATCCAGGAGCCTCTCCTCGGCCATTTTCTCCGCCTTTTCTTGTACCGAATGAATCATTTCTGCCTTCACCATGTTTACGCCGATCTCCGTAATGTCGCGCACTATGGATTCCACATCGCGGCCATGGTAACCAACTTCCGTGTATTTTGACGCTTCCACCTTAAGAAAAGGCGCCTTCACGAGCGCAGCCATGCGACGCGCAATCTCTGTTTTTCCAACACCGGTAGGGCCTATCATAATAATGTTCTTCGGTAAGACCTCTTCCCGCAAATCGTCAGAAAGTTGGTGCCTGCGCCAGCGGTTGCGGATCGCAATTGATACCGCGCGTTTGGCATTTTTTTGGCCAATAATATATTTGTCAAGCGCTTCTACAATCTTTCGTGGTGTTAGCTCATTCACTACTTAACCTCCTCCACCTTGATATTCCTATTGGTATACACACAAATATCCGCTGCTATGGTAAGGGCTTCTTCAACAATCTCTTTCGCGGACAATGGGGTATGTTTCATCAATGCCCTGGCCGCCGCAATGGCATACACACCACCGGAACCTATCCCGATAATGCCGTCATCCGGCTCAATCACGTCCCCCCCACCTGAGATCAAAAAGGAATATTGTTTGTCGACAACCACCAACAGGGATTCCAGTTTCCTGAGCACCTTGTCCGTTCGCCATTCCTTGGCCAATTCATGCGCACTTCGCAGGACGTTTCCCTGATACTGTTCAAGCTTGGCGTCAAACCTTTCCATAAGGGCAAAGGCATCCGCAGATGAGCCGGCAAAACCTACAATAACCTTGTCATGATAAAGCCTCCGGATTTTTTTGGCATCCTGCTTTACTACCGCGGCATTCATGGTGACCTGCCCGTCACCGCCAATGGCAACATGCCCATCTTTTCGGACGGCTAATATAGTTGTTGATACAATGACTGGTTTCAAATATCACTTCCCTTTCAAGTAATGAGTCGGGGGGGATTAGGGCGTTGCTTGTTACGTAGAATTCACCTTGCATCGCTAAAGGAAAAATACTATCAATTTATTGATAAGTTATCAAGGCTTTTCTTGTTTCTTCCTGTTTGACAAATAGTGAATCGTGCGTATAATTGAGTTTTTGGCGTCATCTATGAAATCTGCGAATTCAGGTCGTTAAATCAATTTGCTACAGAAGGGGGTAAGTGTTATGAAAGCCAAAGACATTATGAACAAGATTGTTACGGCGGCAAAGCAGAACACCATAGGCAGGGACCTGGCGGTTAAATTATTGTCAGGAATGTATAGCGGATTGCCGGTTGTCGATAACATGGGAAAGGTGCTTGGAATCGTGAGTGAATTCGACCTTCTGAAGGCCATTCGAAGCGGAAAGGCCCTGGCACAGGTAACCGCTGGGGATATTATGTCAAAAAATCCCATCTGTGTAACCGAAGATACCTCAGTTGAGCAGATTATAGACCTTATGACAAAGCATAACATCATTCGCGTTCCCGTCGTGAGAAATGATACGCTGGTGGGAGTAATCTCCAGATGTGATATCCTGAATAGCATCGTGGAACCAGAATTCGTGACTTTTTTTGCTGATTATGCATGAAAAGATTTCTTGTGCCTCTTGTTGTTATTTCTTGTATCGGTAATACGGCCTGCCGTGTCCCAATACACCGTATATATCCAGAGCATACTCACATTGAAAATACGAACCCATCGGTTACAGACATACTCCATAATGACTTTGATATAGTAAAAAGGATGTTACATCTCCTGGGAAAAGCAACCTATTGCCTGGAGAATGGAAAACCCGTTTCGAAAGAAAACTTTCTAGACCTGATAAAAATCATCTCTGAATTTTCGGATAAGCACCATCAGGAGAAGGAAGACAAGGTGCTCTTCCCCGCACTCAAAGTAAAGAATGATGGTGAAAAGAAGGATTTCTTAGGGCGGCTTCTTATGGAGCATGTGTCAGCACGTGACGCAATAAGAAATCTAACCGGAGCGCTCATCCATTTCGATCAGGGAAAAAAGGCAAAAAAGAAGATTGCCAAAATCGCTCATTCGTATATCAAGGACATGGAAAAGCACATTGAAATGGAGGAAAAAATCCTCTTCCCATGGATAAACAAGGTATTGACTCCCGATGAACAGACGATGTTCATAAAAAAATTTGAAGACATGGAGAAAGAGGATATTGCAGACGGCGTGCATGAAAAATACAGCGCTATGATCGAAATGCTTGAGAAACAATTAGAGATTAGCATGGGTAATGTCAAAATTTTATGAAAACGGGAGGCAAATAGGGTTAAGAGCGCAGGAGAGATCTTTAATGATTTGTTCTATCTCAACACGGGTAAATTTTGAGCAAATCCAGAGAACAAACGAGCGATTTTCGACATAACCTTGCCTCCGGAAGTAGTGGTTTATCTGCTATTTCAGCCTTAAGGCTATGAAATGCAAAATCGCAATATTTAACACGTTATTAGGCATAAAGATATTTTCATCCTCGTTTCAACATTTGCCAGCAACACATGTGTGCAAACCTGCATTTATCCTCTACCTTTTCAAAAAACTAATTTGTTACAAATTTTCCAATCCAACGACTCTTTAACGGATAAAAAGTTGTTTTATAGTTGAAATAAATATATAATATCCCAAGGCATATTCCAACCGAATTGTTGTTTTTGGTAAACTATACAAGAAATTAGGAGCCTGAAAAAAATGTCATTTACTGATGAGGATTCACCTGAAAATACTGGTGATAATGTGAATAAGGAGACGGATCAAGGCAAGAAGGCTGGTTATGTTCCAGAAAAGAAGAAGAAGAAAAAAATTGTTATAATTCCTGTTATTCTATTATTTATAACGATATTGATTATTTTTCTGTTGCGCAGGGATGCCTTGCCAATCCTTGAAATATCTCCAGCAGGCTTGAATTTTGGAAATAAAGTGACAGAGATGGAGTTTACCATTAAAAATACGGCGAAGGCTGAAGGATTTTTCAGGCCAGGCGTTAAACATTTGGAGTTTGAGATTGATAACAGAGGTATCCCAGGCTGGCTTACAGTTAAACCTACCGAAGATTCTGTATTAGAAGAATCTGCAAAAATCAGCATCAAAGTTAATAGGGATATCCTTCCTTATGGAAGTTCTATAGCAGAACTGAAGATTTTAACTAATGCAGAAAGTGGTGTTGTTCGAATATTAGTGCAAAAAGATGAGGAGAAATTGACTCTTATATCTCCATCAATGGGAACGTCAGTTTTTGTTGGCGACAAAAAGGCTATAGAATGGACGGCGACTGCCGGGGTTAGTGAAAGGGTAAACATTTTCCTATATTCGAATGGGGTAAACATCGGAACGATTGCAGAAAATTATGTTTTTAAGGAAGAAGAGGCTGCCCAAGGCTCATTTAGCTGGAAAGTGGATGATTTTATCAGGGAGGGCAACGACTATGCCATTAGAATTGAGGATGCGAATAATCCTAAATTATACGACGTAATTAGTCCGATAAAGATTATCCAGCCACTTCGTGGAATTAAGGTGGTAAATCAGACAACAGACCACCAGTTCCCCAGCACTGTTCAATTTATATTTTCTTTAAGAGATCAGAATAATCACGCTATTTTATTTGATTCTGATCAGGTTAACTGGAAAAACATAAAGATTTGGGAAAATAAGAACGAGATTGATTATTTGGAAAGCCATGCGCTTCTCTATACGCAGGATGATTTCCAGTTGCAAGCAATGATCGTGTTAGATTTCTCAGCATCAATGTATGAGATGAACGAAGATGTTGATACGATGGCATTGAGCGCTAAAGATTTAATTGACAGTCTTAACGAAACACATGAGGTTGGAGTGGTAGAATTCCATCGTCCAGATGAGCCGCCGGCACTTTTGCAAGCGTTCACTACTTATAAAAATGCGGCAAAAGAGGCTATTGACCATTTTAGTTACGGCAAGATTTACCGCGATTTTTCAAGCTGCTGGGATGCAGTACAAACGGGTTTAAAACAATTTCCTGAAAAACCTGACCCTAATGTTTTCAAAACACTCGTATTCTTATCAGATGGATTTGATAATAGCAGTTTTACCACCCCGGATGACATTATTGCTTTAGCGAAAGAAAGAGCCGTTCACATATACGTCCTGGGGATAGAGCATGGAAGCGAGGAAAAAGTGTTGGAGACCATTACTCTTGAAACAGGCGGTACGTATGTTTTTTCAGAGAATATCAACGTCTTACGCGAGAGGTTTAAGCAGATAATCAAAGACGTAAAAGGTCAATATAAGATAAAATATATTACCCCCAAAAAACCAGAGGACGCCCGCTTTGTCGTGGAAAGTGAGATTACGTACAAGGGCGTTACCGCCACACCGTTATTACACGATGAAATAGTCCCGTCTTCTATTTTTGGGAAAACTATTGAGGGTAAAGTGCGATTTTCCGCTCCTTCCGTAATCAAATACAATCAGGCTGAAATATTTATGTGGTGCGAGCATGCGCCAAGATATGTTAATAAATTTCGTTTTTGGATAGGCACCGATAAACCTTACAACGTGGCGCTTACGTCATCATACAACGGAGGGCTCTGCCAGAATTGGACGTTAAACAAAGAAACTGACGGCTGGTATAGCCTTACCTCTCCTGACAAAACGGATACCCGCTACAACCTTGCATTTGGGGCTTTTGGGACTATTTGTAAAATAGTCATCACGGATATTACTGAGGAAGGGTTTAAAATTCCTTTTAAATTTGACAACTCCATTTATGACATGGGGCAAGCATTTTATGAAGAAGGAAAAATGTCTCAGGCAAAAGATTGGTCAACGGACATTATCGTAGGGAACATAGCAAAATGGTGAGACTCGCTCTTTCCTAAAGTTGGACGGACTGCGTTTTGCCTCTGCCTTTATGTTTACACAATCCGCTACTGGATAAAGCAAAACACGTATCCTTGAATGAGTCTAAACAGACTATTGATTCCTCGATTGTATTACCTTTACTAAGTGCTTTATCATTCCTGTCCGGTTGAGGTCGGTCTCAGTCTCAAAATATGTAAATCCTCTCAAAAATTCACAGTTCAACACCTAACCCACAATCGAATCAATCACGACACCAACACTTGTGAAGATCAATGAACCATGGATTTGCCGTATTATAAGCACGGCGTCACACGAACAGTGGCCGTAGCGGTCACATCATGCTTTATGACAGAGTCGCTTTTTCCGAAGATGAAATTTCTGCAAAAAATTCGACTTCCCCACGTTCGCTGCTGATCTTTATAAATTCAGGCTTTAAAACACCATACACGCATTTCAAAATATCACACCTTGATACTACCCCAATTGGTATATCATTTTTTACAACAGGAACCCGCATGACATTCTGCTTTGTCATGATATGAATAATGTCTTCCACGTTTGTATCCTCTGTTACAGAGATGGGTTTCTTTGTCATGATTTCTTCTGCCGTTACCTTATCTAGTGGCTTTCCATACTCCAAAGCCTTTATAAGATCAAACTCGCTAACAACACCAATTAATTTGTTATTCCCATCAACCACAGGCATCCCGCTAAACGATCCGGATAACATCTTTTCGGCCAAATGTCTACCGGTTGCCTCCTTTTTTGCTGCGATAAGAGTTTTAGTCATAATATCTTTTGCTACAATCTCTCTTGCTGCCATTATGCATCCTCCCTGTAAAAAGTTTCTTTGAATAACCCAATATTATTGCCCATTTGCAATTATTATGATGAACGGAATCTCATTTTTTCTATACGCATTCAAAACAAAGTGTCATAAATTCCTATTTTATCATACTGCTTAGCGATGCTGTATCTCGATATGCCCCATCTACCATATGTTTTGTTTTTTATCAATTAATTTTGTAATTATTATACGTTTAAATAGCAGTTTGTCAATTAATTAACGCCAGAACGAGGGATCGTGGAGTTATACCTTTACAGGTTGTCAGAGAATGCGGCATCCTGAACTTCGTCATTCAGGGGTTGTCAGGAATAACATTCACAATTAATGGCAAACTGTATAATTCCACTCACCATGAAAATCGTGCCGTTTAAGATTCATACTTGCCATTTCTTGATCGCCAACCTTTATCTCTGTCGGATATTTTGATTTGTCTGATTTGGCATACACCTTAAGCCCTTTTTGAGTTGTTGTCGAACTGATTAATTGTACAATCACTACAGATGAGCAACTCCTTTACATTTAAGATTGCAAATCAGGATATAATACTTTAGAATTTTGGCAAGTTTCAATTTTTCTGTTAAGCTCAATGGCAGTTCAATCTTATAGGCAGAATCAGAAAGCTGTGATATGCTAAACGGGATGTAATTATGACAGTTCAACAATCGACAACCTTAAAGGTGCAGTCCAAAGCCGTCTTGCTTGTGGAAGACAATCAGGATGATGCTGATCCGGTACTGCGCGCATTTAAAAAGTACCACAGTATAAACGAGGATATAATAAGTGCTGGGGCTGAAGCGCCGGAGTATTTCATTGGCACGGGTAAGTATACCAGCAAAAACACACACAAGTTGTCGGAAATTGTACTGCTGGATTTAAAACAACCAAAGGTTGATGACCTGGAGGTTTTACAACGACTCCGCTCTGATGAACGAATGAAACACCTTCCGGTGGATATTCTCACGTCCTCAAGCGCGGAAAGGGATGTGGTTGATGGTTACACGTTTAGCGCTAATAGTTGCGTTCAAAAACCGGTGGATTGTCTCCAATGCTCCGAGGTGGTAGGTCAATTGGGAATTTATTGGCTTCTCCTGAATAAATCTCCCGGCAGCAGCGAAGGAATGCATTAAATGAAAAAACCACTTCGCATCTTGATTGTTGATGATTCAATGGACGACGTTAAATTGATTCTTCGCGAACTGCAACGCGGAGGGTATGAGCCGGTGTTTGAGCAGGTTGAAACAGCAGCAGCCATGAAGATGATGCTTGAAAAACAGAAATGGGACATCGTCCTTTCAGACCACAATATGCCGTACTTCAGCGCAATCGGGGCGCTGACGGAATTGCAGCTCAGCGAACCGGACATTCCATTTATTATCGTTTCTGGCTCTACAGGAGAGGAACTTGCGGTTTCTGCTATGAAAGCCGGCGCTCATGACTATATCATGAAGGACAATTTAGCGCGGCTGGTTCCAGCTATTGAGCGGGAACTGGCTGCGGTGGAAGAGCGACGCAGGCACAAGCGGGCAGAAGAGGCGTTGCTGAAAAGCGAAGTCAGTCTTGCCCATGCGCAGCGAATCGCACACATGGGAAATTGGGATTGGAATCTCGTTAAAAATGAATTGCGCTGGTCTGATGAGACCTATCGTATCTTTGGTCTGGTGCCACAGGCATTTGGTGCAACCTATGAGGCATTTCTGTCGTCCGTTCATCCTGCCGACAGAGCATTTGTGAAAAAATCTGTTAACGAGGCATTATATGAGGGGAAGCCTTACCGTATTGACTATCGTATAGTTTTGCCAGATGGCTCAGAGCGTATTGTCTACGCAGAGGCCGAGGTTGTTTTTGACAATGCGGGTAAGGCGATTCGGATGAACGGAATAGTTCAGGACATTACCGAGCGCAAACAGTTAGAGAAGGAACTGAGGGTACTCAACGAATCTTTAGAACAACGCGTGGCAGAACGCACCGCAAGGTTGAAGCAGGTAAACAAGAAACTAGAGAAAGAAATCGAAACGCGCAAGCTGTTAGAAAAGGCACTGTACCATAGTGAAGAACAATACCGGTTCTTGTTTGAAAGCAACCCCCATCCGATGTGGGTGTACGATCTTGAAACGCTCAGGTTTCTTGCTGTCAACGACGCAGCTATTCACCACTATGGTTATCCTCGCAAAGAATTTCTTGCAATGACGATTAAGGATATTCGCCCTTTCGATGATGTCCCCGCTCTTCTTGATAGCGTAGCAAAGATTAGCGCGGGATTCGGCGTCGCAGGTATTTGGCGGCACCGGAAAAAGGATGGAAGCATCATCTACGTTGAAATAAGCTCGCATACCATAACCTTTGCAGGCAGACGTGCTGAGGTTGTGCTTGCAAACGACGTAACCGAGCGTAAATGGATGGAGGAAAAAATTGAGCATATGGCCTTTCATGACAACCTTACCTCCCTTCCCAATCGTATATTGTTCAACGATCGCCTAACCGTGGCATTAGCTCATGCGCACCGGAAGAATGAGATGATTGCTGTGTTGTTCGTCGATCTGGATAGATTCAAGGCCATCAATGATGCGCTGGGGCATACGGTGGGAGACCAGTTACTGCGTGAGGTCGCTGACCGATTGAAAAGCTGTGTGCATGATGAATACACGGTGTCCCGCTTCGCCGGTGACGAATTTACGATATTAGTCTTAGGAATCACGCAAGCAGATCACGTGGCCACCATTGCGTGTAAAATCCTTGAGGTATTCAAACGGACATGGATCTTCAGTAATCACGAACTGTATATTACGGCGAGCATTGGTATTGCCCTCTTCCCTAGCCATGGTGATAGTGCGGAAACCCTGCTGAGGAATGCAGACGCCGCCATGTTCTATGCTAAGGAACAGGGAAGGAACAACTACCAATTCTACACTGCAGCCATGCACGCCAAATCTTTTGAAAAGATGCTGCTGGAAAGCAATATTCGCCGTGCTCTGGAACGTGAGGAATTTGCGGTTTACTATCAACCACTCGTGAATATCAGCACCGGACACGTCGTCGGTATGGAAGCGCTGGTGCGTTGGAGGCACCCGGAAAGGGGACTAATCTTCCCCGAGGAATTCCTCTCCCTGTCGGAAAATACCCGGCTAATCGTCTTCATCGATGAATTAGTGCTGCATACCGTTTGTGCACAATGCAAGACATGGCAGAATAACGGACATCAACCCCTGTCTGTGGCAGTGAATATTTCAGCGCACACATTCCAGCAACCCACTCTCGTGGAAACAGTCGTGTCGGTGTTACAAAAGACCGGTCTGGATCCGCAATTTCTGGGACTGGAAATCACTGAGGGCATTGCAATGCAAGACTTGGAAACAACGATCGATAAGCTGGGACAATTAAGTTCTCTGGGCATCCAAATTTCTATCGATGATTTTGGCACAGGCTTTTCCTCGCTGTATTATCTCAAAAGATTTCCCATCCATAAGCTAAAAATCAGTCAGCATTTCGTGAGTGGTCTCGCAACTGACCAGAACGACAGAATAATCGTGTCGTCAGTTATTGCCCTGGCGCAAAGTCTTAAATTCAAAGTTGTTGCCGAAGGAGTTGAGAATGAGGAACAGCTTATCTTCTTAAAACAAAACCAATGTGACGAGATGCAGGGATATCTCTTTTGCAAACCACTGCCTGCCGAGGAGTTTAGGAACATGCCGTTGCTTACGAATCCTTTGTGTGATGTGTCGTAACAGAAAAATTACCGGTGCCCCTCTTGCTGTTTAAGCCCGTGGGTGATATTGGCGGTGAATGGCCTTGAGGTGGCACTTGCCAACGTGGGTATAGATTTGAGTTGTTGAGACATTGACATGTCCCAGCATTTCCTGCACGGCACGCAGGTCGGCGCCGTTTTCCAGCAGGTGAGTGGCAAACGAATGCCTTAGCTTGTGGGGCGATATCTTACCATGAATACCTGCTTTTAGGGCGCAGTTCTTCACGACAACCCATATATTCTCTCTCCTGAGCGGTTTCCCCGCCTTTGAAAGAAATAAATAGGTGCTATCCCCGCTGTTCTTTATTTTAGGCCTGGCAAATTTCAAATAGTTCTGAATCGCCTCGATTGCCTTTGTGCCAAGGGGCACAATGCGTTCCTTTGACCCTTTGCCCCTGCACTTCATATAACGGTATTCAAGGTTAACCCAGTCCATCTGGATTGCAACGACCTCTGACACCCGCGCACCGGTTGCATACAGAAGCTCAAGAATGGCTTTATTTCTTATCCCTAATTTCATGCTGGTATTGGGGATTGAAAGGAGATCGTCAATCTTGTGAACGGAAATGATTTCCGGCAGTCTCTGCCAGAGCTTTGGTGAATCGATCAAGGCAAGGGGATTCGTTTTCAATTTACCTTCCGAGAGGAGGAATTTGTATAACATACGTATGGCCACAATGGTGCGTGTAATGGAGTTTGTGGAAAGGCCGCGTTTCTTTTCGGAAATGATAAAGCTCGTAATCGTATCGGGACGGACACTATCAAGGTTCGATATCGTTTTCGATATCAGGAAGGTGGTAAATATCTGCAGATCGCGGCTGTAACTGAGGATGGTATTCCTGGACAAACCGCACTCAACGAGGAGGTAGTTTATAAATGACTCTATAAGGTCATCCAATGCATTTTCTTCAGCCATAACTATGTTTGTTTTTGTTGTAACGACCACTGAATAAGGTATACACGACAGAGGAAGACGGCAACGGAGAAGTTTCTGGAGGGATATGATAGCAAAATTAATGGGGTAAGATCAACCTTTGTTCGGATGATAGTTAAAGGGCATACCATGTCGTTTTTTCAAAAGGGCAAGAGGCATCATTATTACGTAAGCAATATCTTCGTATTGTTAAATAATTTACAAAAATTTGGGAATGCACCCATCGCAAGGAGAAAGGGTAATTGTCAGCGCATAGATCTTTAATGAAATGCCCTACGGAGAAAAAGGCTCCTTTTTTATCCCATGACCGATAGAAACGACACGCTAAAAACCGTATGGATCAGGCAATTGAATGAAGACTGGAAGACGGCAAACTTCCTTTACTTTAGAGACTCAATGCGCCCGCCAAACTATGAACTTTCCGACTCAGGGGTGGCGCTGGGCAGGTGGAAAGGCGGTTGTCACCGGCGTCTCTCCATCAGCATTAATCTGATCACGAGGTACACCTGGGAATATGTGCAGGAGGTTCTTTACCATGAAATGGTGCATCAGTACGTCGAGGAAGTTTTAGGAATCTGCGAAGAACTTCCCCACGGAGAGGCATTCCGGAGGGTTTGCCAGGAAAAGGGAATTGATCCAACGGCTACCGGCGACCTTCATGTCTGGATGGAAAAACGCAAAAACAGATTCGTCGTGAGTTCGGAAAACCATCAGATACTAGATAAGATTCATAAGCTGCTGGCATTGGCACAAAGCCCCAACGAACACGAGGCGCAGACTGCCATGACCAAGGCCCATGAGTTGTTATTAAGACACAACCTGTCGCTCCTGGACACTCAAACAAAATGGAACTACATTCACAAGCAAGTCGGTGAAATAGGGCGGAGAGACCCCGTGAAGTCCACAATCAGCGCGATACTTTGTAAATATTTTTTTGTAGAGGCCATCTGGACATTCGGGTACGACCAGCATAGAAACCAGCGCGGCCGGGTTTTGGAAATTTATGGGACACCAGAAAATGTAGAGATGGCGGAATATGTATATCATTATCTTCAAAACGTCCCGGAACTTTTATGGACTGAGTACAAAGAGAAAAATGCTATCAACGGGAATAGGCATCGACGGACTTTCATCTATGGCCTCTTGGAAGGTTTTTATTATAAGCTGGAAGGCCGAGTGCAGGAAAATGTGTCCCAAAAACTGGTATGGAAGGGAGATCCCCGGCTGAGGGAATTTTATTGCCAAAGAAATCCCAGGCGCACCAGAACCTTTTCCCGCTATTCCAGGACTTGTCAGGATGCCTATAACCACGGAGTGTCACAGGGGAAAAAACTGATTATTCGCAAAGGTGTTCAGGAACGTGGCATCGGGGAAATCAGGCATTTAAACTAACCGATTCAAACTAAAATCAGCTAGAACGCTAACGTAAACCTGAAAAGAACTAATCGCTCTGGAATAATGAGTGGGCTTGCAGGGTCGGTGTCCTGAAACTGAAATTCTTCATCAAACAGGTTTTTTGCTTCAACCGTGACAAGTCCCCAGCGTTTCGGCAACCGATACCCGACTGAGGCATCAACTACCCAAAATTGATCCTCTCCAGACTCAACAGTCCCATCGAATGGCTCTCCAAAATCTCCTTTCTGGTGAATATACGCCGGCTTTAGCCGCCCAATAAATCCTGATGGATGAAAGAAACTGATTCCAAGCGGCACCCGAAACGTTTCGAGATCGGTGAATAATTCGGGGCCAGCAGCATTATCAGACCTTTCAAGCCGTTCGTAAAGAAATTCTATACTTGCTGCAAGCCAGGGGTGAGGCGTCCAAAAAAGATATGTGCGGCCCAGATGCTCTTCCCAGTCTCCTTCGTCCAATCGGGTGATATTATCAGATACATCGCTAAACTCAAAAGGAACTTTTAGTTCCCGCCTGGAAAATTCAACTCCGCCATATAAGGTGCGCGAAAACTTCTGATCGAAAGCAGCGCCGTAACGCCATACATCTGAACCGGGAGGATCATCAAATAGCTGGTTAAAGCCCGCTACCTGGGTAGGTTCGATAGTCTGGTTTGTAGTAAGGGTTCTTTTTAAGGTTCTGAATATTGCGGCACGAAAGGTAGTATTCGGAAGGATCTCCCAGGTTAGTCCAAATTTAGGATTCCACTGATCACGCTCTGCAATGAAGCCTTTAAAAAAGTCGGCGCTTCCACCAACAGTCCATGTCACGCTTTCCGGAAAGACAATTTGTGAATAGATGTAAAAGTTCGTATGGTAATTGTCAAAGTCCTGAACAGTTGTTGTTGGAACCGAAAGAAATGTAATGGTATCCGTTTCTTCAATATCGGAATAAAGATATCCGGCGCCACTTATAATACTGAATTGCTCATAACGGAACAGATGCTGAAGTTCATTCATAAAATCATCACTTTTGAATTCGAGGTCGGATGAAAAATCAGGGTCTTCAAAAGAAGCTTCAAAATCATCATCCAGATAAATGGCTGAAACGATAAGATCAGAATTTGGGGTAAAGGCATGATGAAAACCCAGGCGTGCCGAATCTGTTCTTTCCTCGTAACGTATTGTTTCATAAATTAAATCGGGATCAAATCTCAGCTCCAAATCCCCTGTTTCCCTATCGTTCTGTCGGAACTCTGCCTGAATGCTGGTTTTTGGCGACAGGCTTATCTGGGTAAACAGGTTGTAAATATCCAATTCCTGGTCATTATTTTTGCGGAACCCGTCAGTCTCATAATGAAACTGACCGATGCTGTAAGATAATTTGTCATATACACCTGATTGAACAATTTCATCTCCCCGGGTGTTATTTCCGCCAGCAACGCCACTGGCCTGTACTGCAAGCCGGTTTCTGTTAAAGAGGGGATTAAACTCCGTAAAAGAAGAATCTGTCGGGCCTGAGCCTTCGAGGATAAACAAGTCACTCTCAGCAAGACTGGGCTGCACGGGAGTAATATTAATAGGCTGTAATAATTGAGATTGCAGTATTTCACTGACCCTTGCAACCTCATGGCGCGGCAGCGCAGAGTACACATCGGCAAGAAATCTATGCGCAGAATAGTTGCCCGGATCGGTATTTACCGACTTCCAGCCTTCAACGAGGGCTAACTGCTGGAATCCAAGATCAGTATAAATACGCGCAAGACTGGCGCTCCGTGCCGCCAGATCACTGTCAAGAAGCATGCGCGACCGGTAAACGGCGCGGTTATCGTTTAACTCAATCGATTTTTGCAAATCCTGCAATGCCTCAACAGGACGGTTCTGTATTTGTTTTTGTATTGCATCGTAGAAAAAGGGTGTGGGGTCGAGCGGATCGAGTTCTTTTGCCATGCCAAATTGGTCCTGCGCCAGCTTGTTTCGCTTTTCTTCAAAATACGCCTTACCCAAATAGCTGCGGACAATTGATTGATTAGGATCAAGGCTGGCAGCAATTTCAATTTCCCTGCGTCCCTCTTTCAATTTACCTTTTCGTATCTTCGCCAATCCCAGACCCAACCTTGGGAGCGGATCCGCCTGATCCAGTTCAATTGCCTTTTCAAAGGCCTTTATTGACTCTTTTATTTTAATCTGGGTAACGTATGCGTATCCCAAAACAGTTTGTATTCGTGCTAGCCTTGGATTTAATGACACAGCTTTCTCCGCCGACTCAAGTGCCTTATCAAGATTGCCCAGTGATAGCCAAAGCTCTGACAATCGTGCCCATGCAAGGCCATTCTCCTGATCGCGTTTTACTGCTTCCTGAAGACTTGCCAATGCCTCTTCAAGATTAAGATTTGCCTGATGGGCATAGGAAAGGGCAATGTATGCAGTAGCTGCATCAGGATTTGTCTCCACTGCTTTGTGTGCAAGTTTGAGCGCCTTTTCATTTTCCTTTTGCACCGTGGCAATAATTGATTGGAGTGCTGTGGCAGTGCTATCACCTGGCACTAAATTCAATGCCTTTTCAACATCTGCATATGCCTCTTCAACACGTCCTACCGTAAGAAGCAACGCGGCCCGGTAGTTGAAAAATCGTGGGTCTTGGATATCGTTTGGTACATTCTCAATACGGGAAAAGGCATTCACCAGATCGCCATCCCAGTAACACTGTATAGATTTCCGAATCATCTCCTGCCATTTGTTTTTACCATCGTCAGGAAAATCTTCTCCCCGATAGTAGAGAATTGGCGGATAATACAGCGCCCACTGCACGGCATCTCTGGGACGCACTACAACGTACGGCGCAGGCGCTTGTCCAACTTTAGCAACTGCTGATTTGCCACTGGTAAGTGAAAGGGTGCCGACCTGATTCGTTGCTAATACCTGACCTTCAAATACCGTGAGTAAAGTCTGGTTTTCTCTAACTACTATCAAAAATTCAGTACCCTCTACGGTTGCGTCTACGAAAGGTGTGTTAACTTTTAAAGTCCGGGGAGTGCGGCTGATAAAGTGTACAGCTCCCGCTAGCATATCCAGGAAAGAGGTCTGTTTCTTTTCTATACCCGTAAAAGTTATTGTGGTATTTTGATCGAGACGGATAACTGTTTCGTTACTCAAGACAATCCCTGCCCGGCTTTGTTCTGACACCCGGATCATATCACCAGGGTAGTATGTATCATGTAATTTGGCGGGTTCCCACGGTATGTTATCCTTTCTTTTTGCCTGTACCTCGCCCTGCACTGATACAATTTTAGCCACCCATTCCTCGTCCGTTTCTGCCCAGGCAGACTCTATGAATAAGCGTCCGACTTGTGTAACTATGAATAAAACCGTGGTTAAAAGAAGATGTCGAATTCGTTTCATGGATAGCCTCCTCAGTGAAATTATGGTAATACCGTTACCTTATTTTTTATCCATACGAACCACTCCATTCCATGATTCGCCAAAATGTTTTCCTCTGTATTCTTTACACAACGTTACGAAATAGAGTGAAGGACCATCTTGCTCATATGTCTTGATAATGGTATAGAATTTTTCTAATGCTTCGTACCAGGATTGCCTCTTAAACGCATCGAGTGCATCCGAGTAAAACATGCAAAGATCCCTCTGCTTTTGATCCGATTCTTCTTTCCGGCATAACAATTCGTATATTCCAAGAGGCTTTGATTTTCCAACCAACAGGAATTTTCCGATTTCTCTTATCAAAAAATTGTCGAGTTGCGTGATTACCTCTTCGGAGGCCAATATCCTTGTGCCTAAATATTTATTTAATCCCTCTATCCTTGCTGCGGTATTGACGATATCCCCTACAGGGCGATACTCATAATGATCTACCGCGCCAATATTGCCAAGCAATACCTGCCCGGAATGCAGGCCTATGCGTGTCGGAAGCTGTGTAAAAGGGGAAGCCTGATTGAATCGGCAAACTCCCCGTTCAATATCAAGCGCTGAGAAGCAGGCATGCGTCCTTCGTTTTTCTTCCGGACGCATTTCAATCCATATAGCCATCGCAGCATCTCCCACGACGTTTGTAATCATCCCGCCATGCTTCCTTATTGGCTCAAAAATCGTCTCATAGTATTTATTCATAAAAACACCCAATTCTCCCGGGCTCATAGCCTCAGATAAAGAGGTGTATTGTTCTGCATCCGTAGACAAACACGTCCCATAAACTACCTGGCCGTGTGTTTTTAACCCTTCAATATTTTTTGTTAACTGATCAACAATTTCATCTGGTATATAATATTTGAATGCCGTTCTGATATTCTTGCGTTCTTTATGCGTTTCGATATATCTACATACCAGAGCACTAAAGAAAGCCAGTGGCGCTTGAAAAAACAAGGGGATAAATAATGGATACCATGCGCCTGTATTCTTAAATTGATGCAATGCAATAATTAAATACAAAGCGCTTATTCCTGCAACACTTCCTGCAGAGATGAGAGATGGCAACCTAAGACAAAAAATACCGAGCGCTAATCCCCAAAGAAAAATAACTGCGAAATATGCATAAAAACGGAGTGGTTGAACCGGCATGTCTTCGAGAAGATTTGCAAAAGCAGTTGCAGCAATTTCAACTCCGCAGAGATCTAATCCGTTTGGTTCCGAAAAAACTGTGTGAAAGCTATCCTTTTGTCCTACGGTTAAACTTCCGGAAGCCCCAATAAATACAACCTTGTCATGGAAACTGGGATACATTGATTCCGCATTACCGTTTGATTTTGAAAATTGCAATGCCTCATAAAAAGAGATAGAGGAGATCGTATAAGAAGGTCCAAAAAAATTTAAATACCGGCTATCGGGACCCTGGTAAATTTTTATAAGTGACTTGAGAATCCGGTTTTTGTCAGCATCTGCCGGCGATAATTCTGACTTTTCCAGCTCTTCTAATATTTTTTCTGGAATCTGAGGTTTATGTTTAAAAATATCTCGCAGAGTCTGGATGACTTTTACCATTGATTTCGAACGGACGACCTCATCCCTGCTCTGTGGTAACTTGTCGCTTTCAGATGGATCAAATTTTCTCAGCAACTGGATAAATCTATCGTATTCCGTTAATGCGAATAACTGAAATGTTACGACTGGAAGGGTTGGCATATCCCCGGCAGACGTTTTAAATGTCCAGTACTGACTTACCTTGACAGGCCTTTTGGGCAAGGGAAACGGAGCTGACGCCAGGGCGGATTGTTCAAAAAGAGGAATTGGTGATATCAGCTTCTCAAGGTACACGTCTCCAAGAGATGTTTCTTGTTCACCCGTCAAGGCAACTTTCTCTTTCGTCAGTGATCCGAAGAGGACAACATTGGAGGCGTTTTTGATTGTTTTGGCAAATAAATTATCGTCTTTTGCAGAAGTAGGCTCATTGAAAAAGACGTCAAAAGCAATCACTCTGGCGCCTAAGGTGATTAAGTTTTCTACAAGAGTGGCATGGAAAGAACGAGGCCATTTTTCAGGGTGATTCGATAAGTTTAGCTTATCTGCGGAATGCTTGTCTATATTAACAATAATGACGTTAGGTGGGGGTTGACGAGGCCCCCTTAATTTAAATAATAAACCAAGATCTATATTCTCCTCAAGACTACTTACGAAAGGAATAAGGCTGAGCACTACTCCTGACAAACCAATAAATAATCCCAGAATTATCTTCCTGCTCAGAGAAAATATTGGTGACAAACCCTTTTCCATAAATTTTGCCGTTCTATCAATAGGGTGTCATATTGTACCGAGAGTATTTTCAAATTTTCTAAATTCTTTAGTTTGACTAAACAATTAATATAGACCACAAACGAGATTTATTGTCAAGCTAAATTTGCAGTGAGACTTGAAGATATATCTGTTTATTGGTTGAGATTCTGGAAGATTTCTCAATCCAAAATTGTAGCTGAACGGAAATCAGACGAAAGCGGATTACTACACGGAGAGTTGGAAGGAGATACAGAAAAACTATATACACAGCATCAAAATGTCGTTCTATAAGCTTGAGTAACCACGGGCTTTCCACGAGGAGAATTGTTTCATAATCTTCCCTTAGTCTTTACACAGCTACAAATAATCAATCGAAGCAAACCGCACTACTTTAGTTATTCTTCTTTTAAAACAACGCAACATCTCCCATTTTCCCTTTTTTTGTTCAACATAAGGTATCTCTATGTGATAGGTATTTAGAACCAAGAAGCACTTGCGTAAATTCTTTAAATACAGGTCATATAAACCTAACCCCACTTTTCCAATCTTATAACCATGGTACAGGCGAATCTTACGTGGACTAATAATTCTTAAGGTTTGAAAGTGATAAAAAACAGGATACATTTTTGCACCTGTCTTTTTCTCAAAGAACAATACATTCCACGGAGCTAGAGTTTTTTCAACTTGTTGAACAATGTGCACTATGTCACCAAATAACTCAGGCCAGCAATCCAGATATTTTTGATCACCAAACTTACCGTCTTCCAACCGATTGAAACACCATTCCAGGCATCGGTTCTGCCACCACTTCATAACCTTTGTAGCTTGTTGGGTCTTTCTAAAAGTCATAAATTGAACACAAAATCGACCGCTTGCATGTGATTGATCGTATTCAGGGGCATAGGCATGATCGGTAATTAAAACGTCTTTTCTGCTCTGATCAAGTTCACTAAGCAAAATTCCTGGGTCGTCAAAAAAGAAAATGTCCGCATCTAAATACGTAATGCGCGTAACACGCTGATCTCTATCAAATACGGCCTGGGGCGTGAACGGCGTCAATGTCCAGCAGTATTCACCCGGTGTCCTTCCGGGTTTTACGGCTAATAGCTCTTTTGTTTCAATCTCTTTGAGTGGAATTAGTGTCACGTTGGATAAGGAAATGAGCTTCAGTTGCTTTTCAGTTAGTTCGTCCATGCACAAAATCCACAAATGAAAAGGTTGTGCATGAGTCATCAGAGAATCATGGAGTGCCATGCCCAAAGGTAAATATTTGCTATCAAATAAAGTAACAAAGTGCTCTGTAGACCTATTTGAATGCATTGATGACCTTTATCACTTTGCAGACATCCTCATCAGTCATCTGAGGATGGCATGGTATGGAGAGGCAACGAGCGGCATGAGCTTCAGCGTGAATTAGACCTTTCGGGTCACGTTGTATATTTTTACAAGGTGGTTGATGTTGGACCGGTATGGGATAGTGGACAAGATTATCCACTCCATGTTCCCGAAGGTAATTACTGAGACGGTCTCTTTCATTGCATAAAATTACAAAAAGATGATACACATGACTTTCACTATCTATCGGTTCAGCCATTAAGCGAATGAGTGGATTTTTGATACCATCGAAGTAGGCTTTTGCAATTTCCTTGCGTCTGGCGGTAAAAGAATCAAACCAACCGAGGCGGGCTGTCAGGATTGCAGCATGTATCTCGTCCAGACGGCTATTCAAGCCAAGTTCTGAATGATGATACCGCTGGGATTGCCCATAGTTACGGAGTATTTTGGCCTGATTTGCTGTCTCTTCTGACTTGGTGACGATTGCCCCTCCATCACCCAACGTGCCTAGATTTTTGGTTGGGTAAAAACTATAAGCACCCCAGGCGCCAAAAGCCCCGGCGACCTTATTTCCCCAAGAGGCCACATGAGATTGTGCGCAGTCTTCCAGCAAATGGATGTCGGCGTGTTTACAAAGTGCAACCCATGTGTCCATATTTCTCACTTGCCCATAGAGATGAACAAGCAAGGCAGCCCTGGTTCGGGATGACAAGCATCGTTCAACGCTCACGGGATCTAACAAAGCCGTTTCAGGATCTATATCAGCAAGGACAGGTGTTGCACCAGCGCGAATGATAGCCAACACGGTGGCAAAGGCAGTCATTGGGGTAGTAATCACTTCATTCCCAGGACCAATGTTAAGGGCTCGTAAACCTATCTCAATGGCATCCATTCCATTACCTACTCCGATTGCATAGTTTACCCCGCAACGATTAGCCCAGGCTGACTCAAAATTCTCAACTTCATTTCCAAGTATATACCAGCCAGACTTGATTACCTTTTCAACCGCAGCAATTTCTTGCTGTATAAGCCCGGCAGGTTCAGCCCGGAAATCGTTCATCAAAATCATACTTAGTCCCAATAGTGTGCCCGGTTTTGAATGTAATATGCAAGAGTTTGCTCCAAGCCATCTTTAAGTAGAATACACGGTGACCATCCCAACAATTGATTGATCTTGGTGTAGTTACTGTAATAATCACCAATATCGATTACCTTGAGATCGGAAGGGAAAGGTGCAATTTCATATGTTCCTTCCCGAAAGATTTCGATCAGCAGTGCAGCCAAATTTTTTAGGTTAATATATTCAGTACTCCCCAAATTAAACACCTCACCATCTGCTTTTGGGTTAATTGCCGCAATCAAGAGAGCATCCACCACATCACTAACGTAATTAAAATCACGTAATTGCAATCCATCGCCAAATACTTTAATTGGTTTTCCTTCAATCAGATTTCTCACCCAAATTCCCAGGAATGTTTGTCGTGCATCCTTTACACGCATGCCTGGGCCATAGGTATTGGTCAAGCGCAAGGCACAGGCTCTAATTTTATAAACATTATTATAGAGCAAATGATACCACTCGCCTGCCAGCTTATTAATGCCATTCACATCGACAGGACGAATTGGATGTTTTTCATCTACTGGCAGGTACTCTGGCTTACCATAAATTTGGCGGGTACTGGCAAAAACAATTTTTATATCCGGATTGCTTTTACGGCAGGCTTCAAGAATGGATAACTGTGCCGATGCATTTATATCGAGGTCGGTTTTGGGATCATTCATAGAATCTATATGACTGGTTTGACCTGCTAGGTTAAATAAATAGTCCTGTTTCTGAACAAGATATGCCATGGCGTAAGGATCCCTAACATCGCAGATATTTACTGTCACCAGGTTTTTTATATCGTGAATATTAAAAAGATTACCGCCAAAAAAGGGTATAAGGCTATCCACTAATGTAACTCTGGCGTTAAGCTTAACTAATCGCTGTGCGAGCGAGGAACCAATAAATCCAAGCCCACCGGTTATGAGCACTTTTGCATTAGAAAATTTCAGGAAATCTCTCATACCGTCCGTTTCTTTCTTAATAGAATTACGTTATCCAGATATAAATCTTCATTCTTTGGCAACACCTTTGAAAGTAATTCTCCCAAAAGAGTAAAAGGAGACATCAAAAAAATTGTAGTGGAGAGATTTGCAAACACGTTTTTTGTGAATGTTTTTTTATAGATATAGCAATTAAGCAGTTGGAAGATTACGCGGATATCGCCGATGCTTTTTCGACATTCGATTGTCTCAAAACCAGATTTTTCTGATAAATATTTTAAACCAAAAGAAGAGTAGCGTGCATAATCAAAAGGTTGTTCGTGTTCATCCCAGATAAATGGGACTGTCATAAGTAGTATTCCATTTGGTTTTAATACCCTGTATATTTCGTTTAAGAAATCAGATGGCCTAAAAACATGTTCAAGGACTTCATTGACAATCACACTGTCAAATTCATTGTTCTGAAACGGAAAGGTAGTTCCATTATAAAAATAGTCGGCTTTTTTGTTTTTCCTGTTCTCAACGGTATCGAGTTCAAGACCAATATAACTTGTTGCATTTAAAAAAAGTTTTTCATAAGGCTTAGTACCGCAACCGATATCTAAAGTTCTTCCCGTAATGTGTGGAGCCAATAGTGAGATATGCTGAAATAAGCCTTTTCTAGAAAAATAATATGGGTTAAAGAAAAGTGCCAGGATTCCTGGTTGAAACTGACCTTTTCTTAAGGCATATTTTATTCTCTCAATCATCTGTTTTTCAGTTCAAAAATAAAACCCATAAAAGATGAAAATTGAATATTTGATTTATCGGCTGATTCAAAATCTACGATTAATTGATATTTCTCTGAGAAAAAATTGAAAAAGTTAGTTAAATCAAAAAACCATGCAGGATAACTTGCATCATATATTTCGGGAGGGACTTTTTGCACGGTTATTCGATCCCCTCCCCTCTGTAAGAAAGGTGTTTTGTCTATAATGATATGTTCAAATCTATTTTTTATAATTGTTTTCAGCAAGGCATAAGGGTATGGAATATATTGAAGCACACTTGACAAAAGTATTGCTTGTGGATTCTCTTTTATGACGCATTCATTGAAATCAAAGTAAAATTTTAAAGTATCATTTTCAAAAAACTTTTTCCCAACTTGCACAAAATGTTCCTGTTCCACAATACACCATTTTAATTCACTTAAATGGCTTAAAAAAAGTTTATTTTGAAAATACGATGTACCTAAAGACCCGCCGAAATCTAATAAAGTGAGCCTATTATTATTCCGCGATGCAATCCATAGCAATCCCGCTAATAAAGGCCATGAATATTGGACTTTATCAAACAAGACAGAGTCCCGTTCACCAGATGCTTCACCGTTTTTGACTTTTAAAAGAGCATCTGTAACCTTTTTGAGAATGATTTCCGAATCATATCCGGCAGAAGCCTTTTTGGCCGCTTCCCAATCAGGATAATTTCCAAAAAAACCATATTTTGCTGCTTTATTTTTGTAAATTCTAAAAATAACAGGTGGAGTAATTTCGCGTATGATTTGGCCAATCGTAGTTTTTTTACATATCTTTGATACTTTACCAAAAGTCTTACCAAACAAGGAAACAGAAGAGAATTTGTTTGTTTTAAAATAGTCTTCAAATATTTTTAGGGCAGATTCGTTTTCTATTATAGGAATGTGTTCGATCCGAATAGGTCTCTTAGCGATTGCCGTGTTAAAAATATCCGTTGCAGAGCAATGCGTTCCACTTTCATCATTTCCGGTATTATGGATCAACGACATGCCAGGATATAAGGTAAGCTTTTCTTTTAAAAATAATGAAGCGTGCCATCGGATTGCCCAGGAATGATTCTTCCCTTTAGTCTGATCTTTCAACATTCTTGCGTACGGATATGTGCCGTTCAGATCAAACTTTCTCAGAAGATTATTTTCCTTCAATTCATATAAAAGCTTACTTCCATCTGTTTCAAACAAATTCCAGCCTCTTTTCCAAGTGGCCCATCCCCAACAGTCAGCGCCTCTTAAAAAAAATGTTTCTGGAAGTTGAGCTTTAACTGGGTAAATATAACCATGAATACTTGAGACCTTTTCCTCGTCTGCATAAAATTCCAAAGCCTCATTCATGAATTTTAAAAAGTACGGAGAGGTAACCATATCATCTTCTAAAACAATTATCCGGCCGTATCTATTAATGATATCGGTAACTCCTGTAATGATAGAATTTGCCAGGCCGAGGTTCTGTTCTCTCTCAATGAGAGTTACACTTTTAAAACCAGAAATTGTTTTGCAATATTCCCGCACCTCAGATACTTTTTTCCTATCCTTCTCAGATCTTGGACCGTCCGAAAATATAAAAAGTTCACTGGACTCGGCTAATTCGTTTTTTTGTAATGCTTCAACAATTTGCGGTACATGCCAAGGTCTGTTATAAACAAACAAAACAATTGGAGCTAAAATCATTTTTTTCTAATACTTTCGATATTAAATGGTAAGTTTTTTTATAGACATTGTGTAAAATCAGTGCGGTAACAAAAATTCATTTTTCTCAATTTTCATATTCCCCTCATAATTTACTCAGTATCTTTCAAACCACCACCATCGGTTTTAAAATCACGACAATTTCCTCTTTTTATTACCTCTTGTCTACGAACATCCACGTAAAATAATGTATTGAAAGTCTTAGCAAAGATGTCATAATCACGTCCAATTAAATACTGATGTACGGGATGATTAACTATATTCGACAGATACGATTCTAATGATTCCACTAATAAACATTTTGGTCTGTATAATTCCCAATCATTAGATTTAAGAATATTCAAATCATAACCTTCTGCATCAATACACATGAAATCAATGCTTACTTTTTTGGGTAAATATTCTGCGAGTATTGCATCCAATCGATTAACTTTTGTTTTTTTCCTGTCAATAATATAATAATTTGTGCTAGATGCCCTTGTTTCTGATAAATCTTTATCAAAGGAATTCAACGCCGGCTCGTTAAAAATGAAATAGGTCAATTCTCCTGCTTGATCAGAAACACCAGCCTCAATATTTATGTCACTAGCACGGTATTTCTTAAATAGCTTAATTGCTTCAGAGTTTGGTTCTATATTTATTCCAAACCACCCACGCTTATAAAAAAAATAAGTATTTGAAAAGCGCTTTGGATGATGTGCACCTATATCAATGTAAAATCCTGATTCACGTCCTTCGAAAATTCGATGCAGAACCATATCTTCACCTTCTTGGGAATAAGACTTTAAAGCATAACCGTCAAGCACATTATATTTTAAATATCTATATGCTTCTAAAAAACCGCGAGGTAATATTTTTTTAAGCAATTCTTTCATTTTTAAATAAACTTAAAACTGAGGGCTAAAATTCTGTTGGTAGGTTTCTAAAATTCAACCGAACTCGACACCTTAAAGTTTAAGAAATACCCTTTACGCAATTTTAGTAAATTTTTTGTTTATATTCCTAAACAATTTTTGTCCTTATAAAATACAGAGGTACACCATGAATACGTGTTCACTGGCCCCATCCCTTCAAAATCAATTTTTTTAAAACCTTTTTCAAACAAATGATTAAACCCTTCTTCATATGAATTTCGATCGCTATTATCCCAAAGAACTACACCGGTTTCTTTTAATGCAGATAAAGCATTTTTCGCGCACTTTACTCTATCTCTCCCATCAAGCACGACAATATCAAATTTACTTTGAAATTCAGCTATCTTTTTACTATAAGAATTTCCGGGATCAAGATCGGCATGGTATAACTCAACATTTGGCGGCATTGCGTTTCTTATTTTCTCATACCACTGCCTATCATGTTCGCATGAGATAACATGCCTTACCCGACTTGCCCACCATAACGTTGAATATCCGCAACCATACTCAAAAACAGTCATGTGTTTATTGATTCTTTTTTCCAAAAAGCTTATGGCAGGATAGGTAATCCAAGGAATAGGATTACCAGCACCATCAATAGAGCGACCTTCCCGAAAACTTCTAAACCAACCTATTTCATGCAAAAATCCGGATTTTTTTAAACAATGAAGTGAATACAAATTTAGTTTCTTGAATACCCATAAGATTGGCAACTTAATTATTCTTAACATTCCATATCCTCGGAAAGATCATCGCTTTTGTCATCATACAACCAGTTTTATATAGCGGTTTATAAACAAAACATGCTCCGTGAGCAGCAAACCAATAAGAGATGCAGGAGGCAATAACTGCACCCATTCCTCCATAAAATGGAATTAAAAAATAATTTAATGCTACATTCATGATGCAACCCAGAAATACCGTTACAAAATGAGTTCTGGTCCAATTCATTGTGGTCAAGAAAGAACTTCGGGCAATCCCCAGATTTACGAACAGCCCAGCCCATATTAAAACTGCAAGCATAGGACCAGCCCTACTGTATGCTCCACCAAATAGTATTTTTATTACCCATCCTGCTGTAAATGTCACAGGCAAAGCAATAACATAAGTCGTTAACGCCATCACATTGTAAAGCTTCTGCAATCGTTCATAAAAAAGGGTTTCACTGATTGACCTGGATTCCACAATACTTGGGAAAACAGAAGAAAAAATAGCCATTGGAATAAAATACCATGCCTCCGCAAGACGTACTGCAGCCGAATAAATTCCAACCTCCTCATTTCCCACCATCTCGCCAAGCATTACCTGATCTATCCGCATATAAATCATGACAACAACACCTGACAATATCAGCGGCCAACTGTCACTGAATAGGCTTTTTGCACGTATCATGCTGCTTTGCCAAGCTTTTATATAATGGCCATTCATCCGATAAACTATTACAAGTCCTATTGCACCAACAACAATCTCTGTCAACCCTGCCCACGCAAAGGCGATGAGCGGGGCTTTTATAAGTATAAGAGTGATCTTGATAAGGGTAATGAGTAAAAAAGCTGTATTCTTAGAATATACCGTATGCTTTGATTTAACCTGTGACTGAAACCAAAAATCAATCGTATCAAACGCCTGAAAAATCGTTCCTAACGCTATAATACCAACGAGCCATTGTGTTAATCTGTCATGAGGGCGTAACAATGAAATAGCTCCCACGACTAATAAGAATGTTAATATCCCTCCTATGAGCTTAAGTGCGAAAGCCGTACCGAGCGTCTCATCCTTACAAGATGGATCCCGCACAATATCGCGTACTACAATTCCATCAAGTCCCAGCGTGGCAAACGCACTAAACAATGAAACAAAGGCGACTGCATAACTGTAAAGACCGAATTGATCAGGCCCAAGATAACGGGCAACCCACACCCCCACCAGTAACCCCACCCCCATACGTATTATTTTATCGATAAACAGCCAGCCTGTGTTTGCTAGTATCCTTTGTAAGGTAGCTCGTCCTTCTAGCCTGACACGGATAAACGACGGCAGGAATTTAATTAAAGCATAATTCATGTTTGGTATCTCAGAAAACTCATTTTGACATTTCCTGTTCAAAATATACGGGGATAAATATTATAAAAAAGTAGCGATATATCCTTCTAATCAGCCAATGCCTTGATATAAGGGAAGGAAGGAAAACTTTTCTGACTCGTTCGGGCTGGGAATGGAATTTGTTTTGAGAAATCCTTTTTCCATTATAATATTACCCTGTAAAAACTTCTTTTATTAGCAAGTTTTTTCACAACCCCCCTGCACCCCCTTTGCTAAGGGGGATTTGGTGCGGCTTCGCTGTTGTATGATTTCTCCATTTTGCCGATGGATCGGGAAGGCAGGTTCTGCGCGATAATTTGATCAAATTGTCAATAGGAAAATTAAAAAACAAGAAGAAAGATCCATTTGCTCGCTTTCTTCAAAACCATTTGAAATCAAGCGCCCCCTTCCTGCCTTTTCATAAACTCATCGATTTTTTTCGCAATCCTTTTCGCTTCGTCCTTGCCTAAAATGAGTGCTGCAAAGTCAGCGGCAATATCTGCAGCCTGATCTGAGGAAATACCCTTAACCCTTGAAATCTTCCACATACCGTCTTCCACTATCAGCGTGCACTCCCCCAACCTTTCTTTCACAGGTAATCCACCACGGTTTAACAGAGACTTGATATCTTCTGCATCCTGGGTAATCCTCAGGGTTTCTTCCATATCAGGAATCGTGGAGTGGATTTTGATGAGGGCGGTGCTGTTTCCCACTGATGTGCTTATGACCTCCTGCCGGACGGCGTTATGAGCAAGGTCAATAATTTCAGCAAGCCTCACCGGGGCAATCCGTTTAACATACTGTATGAGCTTCAGCCAATTGATAATCGTGGTGTCAGTCTTAGAAATGAGGGAATATGCCCTCTCATAATCGTTGCTCCGTACTGCATCAAGGTACTTCTTCACGACCACCTGCGGAGAGTCCTGGGCATGACTAACTCCGGAAAAGACACTTATGACAATAAAAAACGTTAACAATATCTTTTTCATGGTACATTCCTCCCAAAATTAAAAATCTGTAATAGTTTAGCTTTTTGAAAAAAGTAGCGCCGATCCCTTCTGGTCAGCCTGCAGTCAGGCATGCTTGCGAGGGAGGCTATCCACCCCCTAACCCCCGCCAGCGGGAGACACTTCTGCGCTACGTATTCTGTTTTGTTTGGTTTGAATTCAAATGTATGGATTTTCAAAAAATTAAATTGTTACGAAAATTTCTATACTATTAATTTTATTATCTAAACCCTGCAGCACGACGAAGCCTTGTTGAAGGAATAGGCAAGAAATGGTAGCATCTCCAAGGGAATTGAAGGTGTTTTG
>CAZBCT010000022.1:0-37153 GCA_964490485.1 uncultured Candidatus Brocadia sp.
AGGATAAAACTAGCTCGTCTCTATCCGACACTTAAGAGTTGACGAGACACTAGCAAGACCCCAATCGATTTTTCCTGGTGTGCTGTTGGGTTAGTATTCTCTGTTCAGTCCCTCATAAATCTCTGGATATTGCTTCTTGATAAAATAATTTTCTCCCTTTCGGCTCAGATAGAGTGATGCGACATGGCAGCGTAAGAAATCATCAACCCTGCCTGGAGTTTTTTCAAAGTAACTTGGCATGCTGTGGGGAGTACCCATCATGGCAAAATACTTGTAAATGTAAAATGTGGGACCATTTGTAGCTTTGATTACATCTGATGGATTTACCCAGCGTATGCTCCATGCAGCTAAGGGTAACACCTTGTAAAACAGGAAGGATCCAATGCAGAAAAGTATAGGAAGTACAAGAGCCCACATTGCGAGTTTCCACTTCTTGATAGCTGTATCCTTGGCAAAGATAAGCAACGACACAAAGAGAGGCAGACCAACACCAATAGCATACAAAATACCAAACACGATCGGGACATATGTGACGAGAATGGAAGTGCAGAGAAGCGCGGTAAACGACTGAAATGGGTAGGAAAAGCCACCAGCCATCTGAAACACCATGTACCGTGCCGGAGAGAAGACCAGCAAGCAGATGCCGAGCCATACCGTCAAGAATCGGGGAAATTCTTTTTTCTTCAAGAAGAAATGAAAGAAGGTCGCAAAGATCGCAATGATGAGTGGAATCGCGGCGACCCATGAAAGGATCTGCGAAATTATGTGTGAGGGGAATGGATCATAGTTCATATCTTTTCTCCTGCCTAACGAGATGCGTAGCCCGCTGGCACAATTACCTTTAACGAAAAACGTACCCCGCTTATCGCCAGTCGGGTTGACGCAATTGTTATCTGTGGTTTTTATTTATTATTTGTTTTTCTCAGTAAAGGAGAGGATCGTACGAATACGATCAATAGCAAGGTGTCGATAGATTTTTCTTTTATTAAGATTTCCTAGATCGGCATATTGTTCAAGAAATGGAATTTCCTGTTGTTCTGTACCGTAATAATATTCCTTCCACGCGGTGTCGAAAGCAGCGCTTTTAGTTGAGGAAAGAATTTGTCGGAACTCAAAAACGGCGGCTTGATGTTTATTGAGAGCAGGGGCAAGGATGTTGTAAGTATCAATATTTTCTCCTGCCTCCAACTTCAACAGTTCATCCAGAAAAGCTCTGCGCAAGTTGGCAGCGCTGGTATTGAAGCTTTTCCGCTCAGCTAAAAGAAGCCCGAAACGATAACTAACATAGCCTCCGAAGAGAGCCCCGGCAACAGTCCCTATCAGAGTACTAAGAATTGGAGCTACAAAAATTTCAAAGAATGTTTTCTGTTGTTCTGGACCAATGCAATATACGACGGGTAACATTTAAATACCTCCTTGTCCGTGTTATGTTTGCGTGACACTGAATCTTGTATTTTTCAGTTCGATTTATGCGTTTTGCGTTGCATTGCCGGCTGGGTATATTCTCGTTTTCCTTCTCAGGAAATTGCACAGAATATTAGAACGATAAGGTCATTTTATTTTCAGATAACTAATGACCCAGAATAATTCCTTAATATTTATGGGCTTCACCCCCTGCTATACCCTGACGGCCTTTCATGCCTCATTCTCTGGTTTATTGTCTGATTTTGTTTGCTATGGACGGTAGTGTTTGAAAATACGCTGAATAATTACCGTTTTTTTGAAATGGAGAGCGCTGCAACCGCAGCCTTGAAATTCCTCTACAATCAAGATATGTGTACGGTGGATTAAGTCGTTGGTATTTACGCTGTATCCACCTTCAATATTGTATAATATGGTGGATTTGCTTCGCTTAATCCCTCTCAACTCCCCCGCCAGCAATGGCAGGTACTATGGAGATATGATCGCCGTCTTTTACCGGGGTATTGAGATTGCTCATAAACCGTATATCTTCATCATTCAGGTAAAAATTAATAAACCTTCGGATCTGTCCATCGTTGTCACAAATCCTCTCTTTAATCCCTTTATAGGTTGCTTCAAGATTCTCCACAATATCCTTAATATTCTTTCCTTCCACCTTTACCTCGTCAGCGCCCTTGGTAAGGGTTCTCAGTGGGGTTGGAATGCGTACGGTTACTGCCATATTCATACTCCTTTAAAATGTTCATGTTGATTTTTTACCGGTCTGAGGCATTGCCTCGCTAAGAAATTAATTATCTTTTCTGTGCCACAGCCATCTTTTCATCCATAATGGCGTCAAATTCAGAGAGAGAAGGATTGATAATTTTTGGAACTTCCAATTTATCGAGAACTGCCTCCTGGGTCTTTAGTCCATTCCCTGTTACACTGATGACAATGGATTCGTCACGCGGGATTTTGCCCTGTTCAATAAGTTTTTTTGTAACCGCAACCGTCACACCGCCTGCAGTTTCTGTAAAGATACCCTCAGTTCGTGCAAGCAATTTAATGCCCTCCACAAGTTCATCATCAGTTACATCCTCCGCCCACCCTCCGGATACGTTAATAGACTTCACGGAATAATAACCGTCGGCCGGATTGCCGATGGCGATGGACTGCGCAATAGTCTTGGGTTTCACGGGTTTTATCACGTCGGTTTCCTGCTTGACAGCCGTAGTTATTGGCGCACTGCCGCTTGCCTGGGCGCCATGGAGTTTGGTGTCAGCACTATCAATAAGCCCCAGTTTTACGAATTCTTTAATGGCCTTTTCTATCTTCGTAATCAATGAACCACCAGCCATAGGAACGACGATATGCTTTGGCGCCTTCCATCCCAGTTGTTCCAGGATCTCATATCCATAGGTCTTGGAGCCTTCTCCGTAGTAAGGTCTCAGATTCACATTTACAATTGCCCAGCCGTATTTGTCCGCAATTTCTGAGCAAAGCTTATTTACATTATCATAGTTTCCCCGGATTTTTATCACGTTGGTGCCGTAGATCAACGTACCAACAATCTTGCCCTGTTCAAGATCGGCGGGCATAATGATGTAACTTTCCAGGCATGCCTGCACAGCCTGGGCGGCTACCGCATTCCCCAGATTTCCCGTGGTGGCGCATCCAACCGTTTTATACCCAAATTCTTTTGCCTTTGTCAGTGCCGTGGAGACAACCCGGTCCTTAAAAGAGAACGTGGGATAGTTTACCGAATCATTCTTCACGTACAGTTCCTTAACTCCAAGTACTCTGGCAAGGTTGTTTGCCTTGACAAGCGGTGTAAAACCGACTTGTGCGCCCACGGTAGGCTCGCCGTCAATCGGCAGCAGCTCCTGGTAACGCCACATGGTTTTGCCGCGGGATTCGATCAGTTTTCTGGTCAAAACCTTCTGAATCCCCTCGTAATCATAATCGACTTCCAGTGGGCCAAAACAAAAGCTACAGACATGTAGCGGCTCCTTTGGATATGGCGTTCCACACTCCCGGCATTTCAGGCCTTTTACAAATCCCATCTATTTCCTCCATCTTTCTGGTATCAAATGAGAGGTTCTTCCTGCCTTCCCGTAGTGGTAGTCCGCAGGCTGAAAGTCCTGCGAAAAACAGCGAAACCTGAAGGTTTGCTGCCACCGCTTTTTTGCACACGTTTTGCCGAAGAACCAAATAAAAAAGCCTCTTTCTATATATAAGATAGGAAGAGGCTTTTCTATACACCTATCTTATCTTTTCCCAAAAACACGAGACAGGAATTAGCACCAGCATCTCGCCCATTCAGTTAACTGGACAAGACCGGTTGCTGTGGCTTCGCAGGGCCAGTCCCTCTGCCACTCTCGATAAGACAAACAAATTTAAATAAATTCTAACGACAAATCCTGTTATTGTCAATGAATTATTTTACACGTATTTATTTCGATTATTATATTTCAAAAGAAGCTGCGGTGCCTTTACGTCCATTTCCAAGTCATCAATATAATATTACCCTGTAAAGAAATACTTTTGCGCAAATCACCGTTAAAATATTCCTAGAATTTGACAAATAATATTGCTAAACTATTTCAAAAAGACAATTTTTTCAGAAAATATTCAATACTCATTTCCTTTGTATCACAGGAGGATTAAGAGGACCGCGTGCCTGAAGAAAAGACTCCAAAACGAAAAGGAATCGTGCATATTAACCATGAATACTGTAAACGCTGCGGTATCTGTGTGAATTTTTGTCCGGTGAAAAATCTGGAGATTCGGCAACAGAAGCTGATGGAATTGGAAAGATGCATCGCCTGCAGGATGTGTCAGCGATATTGTCCGGATATAGCCATTGAAATTGAGGAGATAGATGCCAAAACAGTTATTCCAGGGAAATGAGGCCATCGTAATGGCAGCAGAAGTTGCCGGATTAAAATTCTTTGCAGGATACCCCATTACGCCGGCTTCTGAAATTATTCATGAGGTGGTCAATAAGAAACACATAAGGGCACTGCAAATGGAGGACGAGATCGCCTCCATCAACGCTATCATAGGCGCATCGCTGGCCGGGCTCAAGGCAATGACAGCCACATCAGGGCCTGGGTTTTCGCTGATGCAGGAAAGTATCGGGCTTGCCCACATGATGGAAGTGCCGCTGGTTATTGTAAATGTTCAGCGAGTGGGACCCAGCACCGGCATGCCCACCCTCCCAGCTCAAGGGGATGTTATCCAGTGCATACACGGCAGTCATGGGGATTATTTTCCCATCGTCTTTTATCCCAATTCCGTCTCAGAGCTTTACCAATACACCGTTGCTGCATTTAATGCCGCAGAAGAATCCATGAGTCCGGTTATCCTTCTGAGCGACGGATATATCAGCCATCTTTACGAAACCATCGTTCCTCACCGGGATTTTACGATCAAGCCAAGAAGCCGCCCGCCGTTGGGCACAGGGAACCGGCATTTTACCGGATTATCTCACGAGGATTCTGTGCCACAGACCTCGGATGTTGATAATTACCGGCGGCTGATCACCCGCTTTCGCGAGAAGCAGCAACTGACGGCCCGGCGACACAACTATTATGAATATCTGGAGTGCGGCAAAGAAACGGACACGCTCCTTATATCTTACGGGGCGCTTTCCCGGGCCGCCTATTATTTTAAAAATGATTTTGCCCTGTACCGCCCCATACGGATGTTTCCCGTGGTGGAAGAGATCAAGAGCATTGCACCCCGATACAAACGGCTTCTTATGATGGAAATGAATATGGGACAATATGCGCATGAGATCGAGCGCATACTGCATCGTGAAGTAGAGTTTATACCGATCCTGGGCGGCCGTATTGACCTGAAAGAAATAAAGCAAAAAATCTATGGACAATAATAGTCGTTTTAAACGTTACCTGAAACTTGATTTACTGCCAACACCATGGTGTCCCGGCTGTGGCAACGGAATTGCCTTGAAAACCATATGTCAGGCATTTGACGAACTTGACCTGCCGAAGCAAGGAACCGTGGTTGTTTCCGGAATTGGCTGCTCAGGCAGGAGCGCCGGTTTTTTCGACTTAGACTCGGTTCATTCAGTTCACGGCAGGGCAATTCCGGTCGCTGAAGGCATTAAATATGCAAATGATGCGCTTAACGTTGTGGTGGTCAGCGGTGATGGCGACTTGCTCGGCATCGGAGGGAACCATTTATTACACGCGATCCGCCGAAACACAAATATTACCGTTATCTGTTACGCAAATGAAATTTATGGTATGACCGGCGGGCAGGTCTCCCCGACGACACCCCACAACACAAAGACCCTGACAACACCCCAGGGCAATCCGGATTACCCCACCGATGTCCAGTCTCTCTTTAAGCACCGTAACTGCTTTTTTGCCCGCACCACGGCGTATCATCTGAATCACATGAAGAAGTGTTTTCTGGGGGCGCTGAAATTCAAGGGGTTTTCTTTTGTGGAGGCAAGGACGATGTGTATCGTCAATTACGGTCGCCGGCTGGGTTACAAAAACTCCAATGAGATGCTCCTGCACTACAAGGAATTTTACAAGATTAACGATAATGCCGAAGAGTTGGCCCAAAATGAGATTGGAATTTTAAAAAGCACTCCGGTAGCATGAAGAGAATTCTGGGGCGGGAGTAGCCATTCAACGGGATATCCAGAGTTCTTCACCACCATTTTCGCTGGTTCAATCGTCTTCGATTGAACCGAAATATTTGGTATCTTTCTGCTCTCAGCACAAGTTCAAGGCCTTAGAATACGGTTCAACTATATGGTTCGATTGTTCGACGGAGCGCTCACGACGAAGTCTGCAAGGGTGAAATGTCAAAAATTCTTAGCATTTACTAAAAACACCAATTCCCGGATGAAGGATAACCGGTGAACGATTTGATCACCGTTCTTTTCCAGGAAAAACCGGGAAAGTTGATTGGAGAAAAACACGTAACAGCTTTATAGAATATAAGTTACAATGCGTGATAAGAAGCACGGCAACTTCTTATATATATTGAAACGGTCTGTGTTTGCCGTTTTATACAGACTGCATAATTATTGTTGGGCGAACAACAAATGACTACCAAGAAAGACACCATGATCGAGAAGCCAGAGATCAGCCGATATGCCTTCGCGATGTTTGATGTCCTTGGCTTTTCCGCCTGGGTGGAATCCACCGAGCTACAGACAATTCTGGATGCCTACCACACGTTGATCGAACGTTCAGTGTTGAGACCGAATGAAAAGGGTAGCCTCAGCACCGTTCAGACTCCAGAAGGGGCGCTCTTTGCAGTGGGCGGCCCACCACACTACGCATACTTCAGCGACACCATTCTACTTTGGTGTCCGCTTGTTCCACCGGCAGTGGCGGATTTTGTTGAGCGTTGTAGCGATCTTGTATGTGAAGCACTTTCAATGAATATCCCTCTCCGCGGTGCCATCGCTCTCGGTGATGCTGTTCTTGACAATGAAACTGGCTTCTTTATCGGAAAGCCTATCGTGGAGGCACATCATGTTGAACGCGGACAGGAATGGGTCGGATTGACATTTGGCAAATCGGCTGTTTGGTCTCCGCTTCTGGCGCAACTCCATGGAACAGCCATCATTGAGTATCCTCCGCCAATGAAAGAGAAGGAAAAAGAATATTCTTCCCCAATCGTCGTTGACTGGCCACGGCGTTGGCGTGACCGGAATGGTGGAGAGTGTCCGTCGGCTAAATTGAGGGAATTGAATACGAAACCAAAGTACGCCCAGAAGTGGATCAACACCATTGCATTCGCTGAGTATTCCTTGAAAAAGCATGATTGGCATTTGCGTCCGCACGAGATTCCAGAGGATGCCTTGTTGAAACTGGTGTTGCGTCAAGATGTTGAGTTCGGATAGGTAAATCGGAGTGGAACACGGAAAACACCCAACAAAGCGCTGCACCTGACTGCTTACAGCGTCCGCTCCTCTGTCGCTCCCGCTTCTAGCAGCAGACGAGCGCCAACGGTCGGCTTCATACATCCGTTGTTCATATGTAAAAAAGCATTGACAATGCGTAGCCTTGAGGCTACAATCGGATCATGGTTGAGATCCATAAAACTGCAGTTTTCGCCAAATGGATCGATGGTATATGCGACATCCGTGCTCGGGCTCGTATTCTGGTGCGAGTCGAGCGCTTAGCGGCTGGAAATCCGGGCGATGTTAAGTCCGTGGGTGAAGGCGTTTCAGAGTTGCGGATCAATTACGGACCCGGCTATCGGGTGTATTACAAAAAGCATGGGCGGGAGGTGGTAATTTTACTGGCCGGCGGTGATAAGCGTACTCAGGCCAAAGACATTAAAACCGCCTTACGTCTTGCACGCAATCTGTAGGAGATTATCATGGCTAAAACTATAACTACTCGCTACGACGTTGCCGAACACCTTCGCACCCCAGAAGAAATGGCTGCTTATCTTGAAACTTGCCTCGAGGAAGCAAATGGGGATGCAACCTTCATTGCCAAGGCTTTGGGCGATATCGCCCGCGCCAAGGGCATGTCTCAGGTGGCACGCGATGCCGGTCTGTCTCGCGAAAGTCTTTACAAGGCGCTCTCTGGGAAACGCAGCCCAGGCTTCGACACAATTCTCAAAGTCATAGGAGCTTTGGGCTTGAAATTGCATGCTGAAGCAGTTCTCCCGGATGGTTCAACGCCCTAAACAAGATACTCCGTCTGACTGCCATTTCGCTTCGCTTCATGGCGGCAGATGAGCTTTGTTCGTTATACGGAAAATATATACTAATCTTCCCGATGATTCACTCGCCACCGATTGAACCAACCGTAAGCTTCTTGAAAAATACCCCGGCATCCTGAGTATTATGATAAATTATACGTGTATTTCTTCAAAACCTTTTCGCCGATAGTCTATCTCACCCAGCCCCTGCTCATAGGATTGCCTGATATAGCCCACATGCTCAGGTTGCATGTCAAACAAGGTGGTGCCGTAGGCATCCGCTGCAACGGGATCGGTGCTTACGATAATACGCCGTGCACGTTCCGGAGAATTATCAACGTCATCAAGCTGGCCACCGGTTGGTCCGTGATTTTTCAGTATCCGGAAGGCGTCGAGAACGGTCAGGTCTATTTTAACAAATTTATTAAGATCGGTGATTTTTGGGTGTATATCGGCATGAAGACTGCCACTGTCGCCTCCGATCTAATCAAGTAAAACAGGGTAAGAAGGCATGAAAGGCTGGTTCGCACCTGTTTTCCTGAGAGAGGGATGAGATCCAAGTGTCATTGACCCAAAGAGGTCCAACGCAATGGTTGATCCGCCCTCGTTTAAATCTAAAATTACCATGCTCAGCAAAGAGCACCGATAGATGGCTGAAAACCGATTGCCGAAGGTATTTCAGAGAAGGTAAAAGAAAGAGAACGATAATAACCCGTTTGTCATTCATGCACTCTATACTTTAATAGCTTGATTAGCCAAAGTTAAGCGGGAAGGACGCCTGGCAAGAAAACAGTTCCTTTGTTTTTTTGTCAACAGGGACATTGTTTTTTTTGCCTTTTCATAGATGACTACTTTCTTTTGTCGTTTACTCTATATGGTCGATCGTTTGGCTGAGCGCTCACGACGAAGTCTGCAAGGGTGAAATGTCAAAAATTCTTAGAATTTACTAAGAACACCAATTCCCGGATGAAGGATAACCCGTGAACGATTTGCTCCCCGTTCTTTTCCAGGAAAAACCGGAAAAGGCTTGCATTCTGCTTCATTTTTGTATTATCATCCTTTTTAAAGAAAGACAATTTGCTATCATCTCTCCCTTTAAAGAACCCTGACATTGTAAAACGGTAAAGATAATCTCTGATTGCCTTCGACAAAGACACTAGCTCGATAATGACCTGCACCCATGTCTTACGTAAAGGAGGCCACGGTGTCCGAAGTCCTATCGACCGGTTGTGAGTCGGTTTATACAGTCTGTGTTTGCCGTTTTATACAGACTGTATAATCATTGTTACGCCTACTATGGAAACGAAGAGAACTCCGCAAGAGAAGTTCGTGACGCTTTACGACACTGCGAAGAAGTGCCTCCTGATTCTGGACCATCTCTATCGAAAGATCGAAGAAGGATCGGCGGTTGCCGAAGACGGCACCAGAGTTGAACAGGATTCGGGAATCGTGATTGAGCTTTATATATCTGTCCTTAGTTTCGTTGACTACTTGCATCGATTTCATGAGATCGTGTCCGCGATGCCGCTTCTCCGAAAGGATGCGCCCGAGCTGAAGAGGTTAAGCCAATTCTTCGTCCGCGTTGAGGAAATCCGAAATTACCTGCAGCACATGCGCGGAGACCTAATGGCCAACGGGCCGCTCAAGTTCCCAATCCTGGGTGGAATCTCATGGATTCGGGGAACGAAGAATTACATGCTCTTGTCGAATCAACCGATACAGACGTACGATGCGCCGGGCATTGCCTTCGATCGGCTCGAAAAGAGATATGTCTGTCGGTATCAGCTTTGTATCGGCGGCCACGAACTACAGCTTGATACGGCTTTTGAAGAAGCGAAGAAATTTTGGAAGTGGCTCGAAGGGATAAGTGTTATCCAGCCGCTGCAGATCAAGGAGTTCACATGGGGGAAGCCGTTGATCGTGCACTCGGAATTTGTGACAAGGCCTAACCTTCAGCTAGAGCCGACGGCGGCTCAAGCTGAAGACACTATTGGAGGCAGTCGCGAGAGTTCTGAATAGGTGCTGCGGCTTAGCGACTTGTTAGGTGTGCTGGAAAAGCTGCCTCTTATAAAATTTCCGTATAGTCTGCTGTGTCGGGAGAAAGTTTGGTATGGAAAACATTGATGTAAAAGAGATTAAGCTCGACAAAAAGGCTTTTTCGACGGTTCCGCTGTTTGATAAGTCAGCGGATGAGGCCTTTTGGCTTACTCAAAGCCCACAGGCTCGAATGAATCAAATTGAAATCCTCCGGCAGATAAATTATGGCGATAGGGCTACCGAACGACTTCAAAGAATTCTTCACATTACTGAATGCGAATGGTGTTGAATATCTCCTAATCGGAGGATATGCCGTTGGCTATCATGGTTATCCAAGAGCAACGAATGATATTGATATATGGATAGCGATGAATCAGGAAAATGCAGGTAAGATGATGAAGGTTCTAAAAGAATTTGGGTTTGATACCCCAGAGTTATCATTGGAATTATTTTTGCAAAAAGACCGAATGATCCGATTGGGTATGCCGCCGATGCAGATAGAAGTGTTGGTTGAAATATCAGGAGTTACGTTTGCCGAATGCTATGCAGAAAGAATTAACGATGTAATAGATGGAATTCCCGTGAATTTGATCAGCCTGAAACATCTGAAGATCAATAAAAAAGCAAGTGGGCGTTATAAAGACTTGGACGACCTTGAACACTTACCTTGATCAACGTAATCTTTTTAGCGCACACATAACAGTGCATTGCACCGGAGCCGCCGGTATTTTGTTGTGACTTAGTCGGATGGCGGCGGCACGGTGGGCACAATCGTTAGGCGCTAAAAAGCAGGAGCAACCGAACGCACGAGAGACTCCGATCTGATCAGCTTGCTCTTTCACGGGATGGAAAAACTGGGGTCGAGGGACAACGCCCACACTCTTCACGCCCTGGGCCTTCTCCCCAAGCAAGACTTCCGCGTCATCATTGATGCAGGTTGCGGATCAGGCCGCCAGACGCCGGCGCTCGCTCGTGCGCTTGGCGCGCCGTGCAGAGGAGTAACAGCTCCGGAAATCGGTACAAACGCACTGCATGGATATGAAAGATATTCCGGGAGCCTTCCGAAACATATATCTGCTTTGGTCCGAAGATAGCTACAGGTATATTTTCTTCGTGCTCCAGCGCTCCTAACAAGACGCTGCAGCCGCGGCTGAGCTTGGTCGTTGTGCGGCGAAGAGAGGCATAGCAACCAGACCTATTAGAAACTGCTTTGACCTGAAATATGGTTTCAGCTACAATAAAATGAAACATCCTACGCTTTTTGATAAGGAAATAATATGCCGACAGTGTTGGAGTCTGAAGGGCTCCGTTTTTTCTTCTATTTGGCTGATAGAAACGAACCGCCTCATATTCACGTGCGGAAGGCTGGACAAGAAGCTAAATTTGCCTTAATCCTATCCGACCAGCCATTTCAAGCAGGGGATTTACGGCAAATGACCGCAATTCTTGAAGAAAAAGAAGGCTATTTCATGGAGCGATGGAATGAACAGTTTAACCGGTAAATATTCTTAGAATTTACAAAAAACACCAATTCCCGGATGAAGGATAACCCGTGAACGATTTGCTCCCCGTTCTTTTCCAGAAAAAAACCGGAAAAAACTTGCATTTTTCTTCATTTTTGTATTATCATCCTCTTTAAAGAAGAAACAATCTCCTATTACCTCTCCATGGAAAAGAAGCTTTACATGGCAAAACGGTAAATGATAATCTCTGTTAAGCGTAAAAATATAAAGAATTCAAAAACAAATAGACCCGCCCCTTTCTTTATGATAGATTACAAACCATGAAAGCAACCTCGATCAAAAAAGAATACAATCTTTCTGTAAGCCCCATTGAGTTTTACGTAGCAGAAGAAACGGCCACCCATGGACACAAGAAGCCTTTCACTACTTATTATGACAATCCAG
The DNA here is from genome assembly GCA_964490485.1 of uncultured Candidatus Brocadia sp. GTDB lineage: Bacteria > Planctomycetota > Brocadiia > Brocadiales > Brocadiaceae > Brocadia. The sequence continues at coordinate 12,051 of CAZBCT010000022.1, forward strand.
AGCATTCTATAAAGCTTTTGAAAGGCGACTGCATCGAGATTTTAAATCAGGCAAGGAAAAACAGCGTTGACATGATCTTCGCTGATCCACCCTACTTTCTCTCTAACGGCGGGATTACCTGCCATGCAGGGAAGATGGTTTCCGTAAACAAAGGGAAATGGGACAAATCAAAAGGTGTAGTTGAAAATCATAAATTCACCCTTGAATGGCTTGATGCCTGCCAGAAGGTTTTAAAACCTAATGGAACAATCTGGGTTTCAGGGACTACACATATTATTTATTCTGTCGGATATGCCATGCAGGAGCTTGGTTATAAAATTTTAAACGACATTATTTGGTATAAACGCAATGCCCCGCCAAACCTATCTTGCCGCTACTTTACACATTCTACGGAAATCGTCTTGTGGGCTGCAAAGAACGCGAAAAGCAAACACTATTTCAATTATGAACTGATGAAAAAGATGAATAGCGGGAAGCAAATGCGGAATGTCTGGGAAATCTCAGCGCCGCAAGCAGAGGAAAAGAAATTCGGCAAACATCCTACACAAAAACCCGTAGAACTTTTGAGCCGGATAATGCTTGCATCCACGAAAGAGGGAGATTTGGTCTTAGACCCATTTAGTGGAAGCTCAACAACCGGGATTGCAGCGACTTCATTGCGTAGGAAATTTGTTGGTATCGAATTGGAAGATGAATATTTGCAGCTTTCCAAAAAACGGCTTGAAAGTGTAATCAACTATCCGCAACAAAACCAGGAACCTAAAACTCGTAGGATTCCATTAAAGAGCCAAGAAGGCCAAAACGTGTGTTATCCAACTTACGCATGATATATTAATTTATGGATTCTATGACAAAACCACAAGGTTCTTTGGCTAATGCATCGGGAAATATATTAGAGCAGACAGTAAAGACCGTATTCCAAAATAAAGGCCTTCAACTTGCCTCATATCGTGAATGGCAAAAGTCTCCTGAGAAATATGGTGTGGAGTTATTGCTTACCAACGTGCCCTACACAACAATTTATGACCACCCCGGCCACACTGAGTTTCTGGCCAAATCTGAAAAATATAAGTTTGAAATAAGGATTGAGTGCAAATGGCAACAATCAGCCGGTTCAGTAGATGAAAAGCTGCCTTATCTCTATCTGAATTGTATCGAGTCTATGCCAGAGAAAGATATCGTCATCGTCATTGACGGAGACGGTTTTAAAAAGGGTTCTAAGGTATGGCTTAGAGAGGCAGTAAAAGAAAAGAAATATACCAATCCCATCAGCAGAGATAAAACCATCGAAGTCTTCAGCCTGACAGAGTTTATTACATGGGCTAATAATCTCCTACGATAACCTCTATCCAAGACACATTATGGTGGGACGGGTCTATTACAAAGCATGTAACATCGCTTAACAAGTCGCTCCACATTGACGCTTTTCTGTCATGCGTCTTGCAAAGTGCTGCAAGCTGCCCGTCAGAAGCGCGTGTGAGCTTGGTCGTTCGGCTGTGTAGAAACAGATTTTTAAACCAAAAGATGTATGAAAAAACAGTTTCTATCGAAATGCGTGTAGCAAGCTTCTCCACGTCAAAACCAAGCAGAGATTTGGTGATAGCCGGACATCAGGTGATCTCTCGATAGAAATCACCTGAGATACTCAAGACATTTGAGCCTCATTGGTTATTCAAGAAGCCGAGCATGGGGATGCCGAAGCGGCCCAGAAGAGATTGCCGGGGACAAAAAACATCCTGAACATAAGGCAATGCTTGAATGGATTAGAGGTGACTTTGATCCAGAAAAGTTCAGCCTGGAACGTGTATTTCTTCAAACCCTTTCCGCCGGTAATCGATCTCACCCAGCCCCTGCTCATTGGATTGCCTGATATAGCCAACGTCCGCGGGTTGCATGCCAAACAAGGTGGCGCCGTAGGCATCCGCTGCAACAGGATCGGTGCTTACGATGATACGCCGTGCGCATTCTGCAGAATTATCAACGTCATCGAGTCGGCCACCGGTTGGGCCGTGATTTTTCAGTATCCGGAAGGCATCAAGTACGGTCAGGTCTATTTTAAGGAATTTGTTAAGATCGGCAATTTTGGGATGGATATCAGTGTGAAGACTGCCGCGATCGCCACCGATCATACCAAAGACGTTTTTGAGTCCCATAGAAAGCCTTGAAGTGCCGTGTTGTTTTGCAATGGGCACATTGATAAGCACATCCACTTCATCGGCATATACCATTTCTTCGTAAAAGGGCCATGACTTCAAAACCTTACCATCAGGAATAGGAAAATCCCGGAAACGATTCCTGTTCAAAAAGCTTACCTCAGCGCCAGCCTGCTGCGCTGCTGAAGCAATACCGCTGTTACGATAAGAAGGTTCGGGGTTTGTGGAACAGGTGTGGTCCATAACCTTTACCCGGCTCGCCCCGGCTTCTCTACACAATTCTACCAGAGCTGCCACTACGTATGGATTCGTATTGGCGGCAAATTCCGGTCTTTGATTCCAGGCGATATTAGGTTTAATCATAACCCTGTTGCCCTTGGAAACGAGCTTGTCCAGACCACCCATGGCCTTTATGGCGCGCCGCACCATCTCTTTGACGATCACGGGTTCATCCTCAGTATCCGAAATGTTTCCATGCGCTACAATCAGTCCTGGTTTTAAGCGGTTCTCCTTGAGTTTTTTTATGGCAGGGCTTCTCCTCATGGAGCTTACATAGGATAAACCATAAATACCGGCTCCTACCGCAACACTGGTCCTGAGAAATGCCCTTCGCGAAATTTTCGTGTCAGTAAACATAAATATAATATTTCAAAGTTTGCATTTTTATTAATTACAATTATATCCTCAGTGATTAAATACACAACTATGTTTTTTTGCATCACAAAAATATTATAATTTTTTATTTGAACTATATTTATGATAATATTATATTATTCAAAATATATGCATTATCCTTTCGGGAATGGAAAAACCGAAAACTAAGAACTTGGTTTTCTGCTAAGTATCTCAAAGTGCATCTTTGAAACACCCATTCACACGCATCTTCGAAATTTTCTTATAAAAATTTTTAACATGTATGATTAGGCATGTTAAGTGATAGTAAAAAAAAGGATTTTTTTTACTTTTCTAGGGTAAATGGGAAATGCCAGACATTTCTTATTATAATTCCCTTCTTCTTCTGGTTCTTCTCTTGCCCGACCCCCGCACTCGCAGAATATGAACAATCCTTGGAATCGGCACCGGCAGACGAAGAATCGATTCTTTTTCAGGAAATCCCCTCAGTTTATAGTGCCTCAAAATATGAGCAGAAGGTAACCGAAGCACCTTCATCGGTAAGTATTATAACAGCGGAAGAGATCAAAAAGTATGGGTACCGGAAATTTTCAGAAATTTTACGGAGTGTGCGGGGCTTCCATATTACCTATGACAGAAATTATCATTACGTGGGAGTAAGAGGTTTTGGGCTGTCCGGAGATTATAACACCCGTATTCTCCTCCTGATCGATGGGCATAGAGTAAACGATGCTATATATGATCAGGCGCCTATCGGTACCGATTTTCCTGTTGATATCGACCTTATTGAACGGATCGAGATCATCCGCGGTCCTGGTTCTTCCCTGTACGGTACAAATGCTTTTTTTGCAGTTGTCAATGTGATCACCAGGCGCGGCAGGGATTTTCGGGGAATTGAAACTTCAGCAGGGGCAGGCAGCTTTGAGACATACAATTCCCGTATGAGCTACGGTGAGAAATTTCACAATGGTCTTGAGATGGTAATTTCAGGTTCTTATTATGAAAGCAAAGGAGATGATCGACTTTTCTTTCAGGAATTCGACCAGCCAGAAAATAACAATGGTATTGCGGAAGATCGCGACAGTGATCAATTTGAAAATATCTACGCTGAGTTTTTATATCGTGATTTAAGTTTACAATTAAATTACCTTCAAAGAGAAAAAGACGTTCCAACTGCTCCGTTTGGATCGTCCTTTAATGAGCGCTTTTCTACCGCGGATGAACGGGGTTGGGCTGATTTGAAATACGAACGCGTCTTTGGTGACCAGTTTAATTTTCTGTCCAGGGTCAGCTATAATTTTTACGATTATAATGACGATTATTTTTCCGGTACATCAACCGGAAGATTAAAAACTTCTGATGACGTTGATAGTCAATGGTTACAAGGAGAGGCGCAGCTAACCAAAATTTTTCTTGAAAAGCACAAATGCACCTTTGGTCTGGATGCCCGATATAATATACAACAGGATCAGTACATCTTTGAGCATAGAGAAGAGGGCACAATTCTTGATGATGAACGTGAGTCACATTATTGGGCAGCTTTTTTTCAAGATGAATTTACCATTACAGACTCCTTGACCTTTCAAGCCGGCATTCGTTTTGACTATTTTGAAACCTTCGGGGGAACTGTTAGCCCACGCACTGCCCTGATTTACAACCCCTTTGAGAAAACAACGTTTAAGTTTGTCTATGGCCGCGCATTTCGCGAACCAAATGCCTTTGAACTGTATTACAGCGACGGTATTGCCCAGGAGGCTAGTCCCGATCTTGACCCAGAGATTATTGATACCTATGAGATCATTTACGAGCAGTATCTAGGAAAATATCTTCGTGGAACAATTGTTGGTTTTTACAATTCAATTGATGATTTTATTGCCTTAAAAAAAGACCCTGACAGCGGGTTGTCAAAGTTTGACAATGTGTCGGAGGTTCAAGCAAAAGGCATGGAGTTTGAGCTGGATGGAAAATGGGAAAGTGGATTTGAGGGACGGGCGAGTTATAGCCTTCAGGAAACTGAAGAAGACGATTCCAGGAATACCCTCGCAAATTCTCCCGAACATTTGGTCAAGCTTAACGTGGTTATTCCGCTGATCAAGAGAAAACTCTTTTTAAGCGGAGAAGAACAGTATACCAGCGGGAGGAAAACAATTTTGCGTCATACTGTCGAAGACTTTTTTACTACGAACGTGACGCTTTATAGTCGTAATATTTTTAAGACCCTGGAAGTTTCCGGAAGCGTTTTAAACGTGTTTAACAAGGAATACGAAGACCCGGGTGGCGAAGAACACAAAGAGGATGCAATTGAGCAGGATGGCAGGACATTTCGCATCAAAATTACGTACGCATTTTAATTTTATAAACGATACAAATCGTGTACGGAAGGAAAATGTCTACACTCTCAAAGTGTTTATTCCAATGTTCTTCGTTTTGTGTATCATTACTCCCGAAGTCTTCGGTGATGAATACCAAATCGCGGTGCTTGTTAGTCATAACGAATCCCCTTATAAAGAAGTACTTGCGGGTTTTCAGAAAACGATTACGGGACAAAAAATAGATGCGAAATTCAATGTTTTTATCACGGAAGGCGCGAGGGCACACCTACCAGAAAACCTTTATAGTATCAAGAAAATCAAACCCAAGGTAATATTTACCGTTGGAACTACTCCCACAGCAGAAACTCTTAAGGTGTTTAATGACATACCAATCATTGCAACCCTTATTCTGGATGATGATATGATTAAGAGCGCACATAATGCCACCGGGGTGATACTTGGTTTTCCCATAGAAGTACAGTTCAGTTGGCTAAAAAATTTTCTCCCGGAAGCAAGAAAAATTGGTGTCATGTACAATCCGTTGGAAAATCAAGAAAAAGTCAGATCTGCCGCAATAATAGCAAGAAAAATGGGGCTCGATCTTCTTCCGATAGAAATAGATTCGCCAAAGGACATTCCCAATGCCCTGAAAGCCTTAGCAAATGATGCTGATATTTTGTGGGGAATACATGATACACTTGTGTTTAATTCGCTGACAGCCAAACAAATTTTGCTGTTTTCATTTAGAAATCATATACCATTCTGTGGTCTTTCTTCCGCATGGGTGAAGGCAGGGGCACTTTACGCCCTGGAATATGATTATTATGATATAGGCGTACAATGTGGAGAGAAGGCTCTCAAAATAATGCAAGGGGCCAAGGTGAATTCTCTACCTGCATGTTATCCCCGAAACTTGCTTTACACCCTGAATCTTAGAACGGCTAGATATATGAAGATACAATTTCGGGAAGAGTATATTCATAACGCATATCGGGTTTTTGACGAATAATTTATGTCTGCTATAAAAACAAAGAAAAGAATAAGCATTGCAACGAAATTTAATCTTTTGACCATTTTCGTTATTTTAACAACGTCTGCAGGAATTAGCTATTTTCTCATACAAAATGCCACTTCTCACATACACCGTAACCTGCTAAATCATGGTGTAACCATTGCCGGTATGGCGTCGCAAACAAGTGAATACAGCATCTATACGGGGGATAAAGAATCGATGAAGCAGATTGCTGAAAGCCTGAAAGTGGATGAAGATATCGCCTATGTGTGTCTTCTTGATAAAGAAAAAAGGCTGCTCATGAGTAAAAGCTTTAAGCCCGGATTGGTAATTCCTCCGATTCCTGCAATGAAAATGACAGATGCTGGTTTTCCGCTAAAAATATTACACGAAGAATTTATTGATACAACCGATGGGAATCGATACATTAGCTTCTTATCCCCCGTAATCGGTTTTATTGATAATAAACCAACAGATGCGCTGCTAACCAATAAAAAGTCAGAAAACCAGGAGGTTGTCGGATATGTTCACCTTGGATTGTCCCTTCAAAATCTTCATAAAAGGATACGGCAATTCCAGATAACTACTTTAGCCTTTACCTTTCTTTTTATATTTGCAGGTGTTATATTAACTCTATTTCTTACGAAGCGAATTACCGCTCCTATCAAAAGATTAAGTTTGGTAACCAAAAAAGTATCTGATGGGGTATTCGAACATACTGTTCGTGTTCACACGAACGATGAAATTGCAGATCTTGCAGCTACTTTTAACCAGATGGTCGAGCGATTGCGAGCATATCGTGAGGAGATCGAATCGCACAATAAAGAACTCGTAAATACCAACGAACATCTGTTGCAGGAAATTGCCGCACGGAAAAAGACAGAAAAAGCGCTCGAAGAAAAGACCAGGGAAATCATCCGTTCCAATAAGGATTTGGAACAGTTTGCCTATATCGTTTCCCACGACCTGCAGGAACCATTGCGAAAGGTACTGGTATTTGGTGATCGATTGATTATGAAACATGGAAAGGCTTTAAACAATGAAGGGCGTGATTATATTGAACGGATGAAAAATGCGGCAAGACGCATGCAAACACTCATAACCGATCTTCTCGCCTACTCAAGAGTCACCACACATACAAGACCATTTGCTCTGATCGATCTTGCCAAGCTCATTCAGGAGGTAATCAACGATTTGGAAATCCAATTAGAAAGAACAGGAGGGCGGGTAATCCTCGGGGAATTGCCGGTTATTCATGCCGATGCTGTTCAAATGCGCCAGTTATTTCAAAACCTCATCGGTAATGCCCTGAAATATCATCGTCATGAGGTGCCGCCGGTTATCGAGATTCAGGCACACTGCCTCGGGGGCATGAATGAAGACCATGCTCAGGCCTCTCACGATAATGGATTTTGCGAAATTACGGTAACCGATAACGGAATTGGATTTGACGAGAAGTATGCCGAGTACATCTTCGGGGTTTTTCAAAGATTGCACCGGCGCGATCAGTATGAAGGAACGGGTGTAGGACTATCGCTGTGTAGAAAAATTGTGGAGCGTCACGGTGGGCGTATTACCGCAACAAGCGCTCCCGGGAAAGGGGCGAAATTTACTATGGTATTACCGCTAGAGCAGGTAAGAAAGAGAGAAGACCATGGAAAAAGCAAGGAAGCTGTTTCCTATCTTAATAGCTGAAGACGATCCGGATGACCGTCTCATCATAAAAGACGCATTTGAAGAAGCCGGCGTACGCCGGACAATCTATTACGTTGAGGATGGTCAAGAATTAATGGATTATCTTTGTCTGCGGGGAAAATACTCCTGGCCAAACCATTCTTCGCGGCCTGGCATTATTCTCCTTGATCTGAACATGCCAAAAAAAAATGGAATGGATGCATTAAGAGAAATCAAATCAGACCCAAACCTGAAGCGAATCCCTGTTGTGATTATGACAACGTCAAAAAGAGTCGAAGATATCGGGCTACTGTATGATTTGGGTGCAAATTCATACATACAGAAACCATCGGATTTTGCAACATTCGTGATGATTGTAAAGACGTTATCAAGATATTGGCTTGAAATTGTTGAACTCCCACCATAAGGAACAGAAATGCCATGAAAAATAACCGGATAAAAGTACTTCTTGTAGATGACGACGAAGATGATTATGTAATAGCCCGTGAATTGTTTTCCGAAATCACTACCTGGAAACCTGAATTAGATTGGATAAAAACTTATGATGAGGCATTGGAGGTTATCCGAGCCCAATATCATGATGTATATCTTTTTGATTATCGGCTTGGTCCCGGTGAGCATACCGGATTGGAACTCTTGCATGAAACGATAACCCTTGGCTGCAAATCCCCCATTATCATACTCACCGGTCAGGGCGATTACCGTGTTGATATGGAGGCGATAAGAAAAGGTGCATCGGATTACCTGACTAAGGGGCAGATAAACTCTTCTCTGCTGGAAAAATCTATCCGTCATGCCATTGAGCGGAAGCGTGCGGAAGAAGCAATCAGATCGGCAAAAAATTACGCTGAATATCTTGTTGCATGTTCGCTCGACATGATTATAGCAGTCAATCTGGCCTTAGAGATTACTGAATTTAACCCGTCTGCAGAAAAAATGTTTGGGTATTGCAAATCAGAAGTACTCGGCAAATCTATTCGCATGCTGTTCGCCGACGCTATTGAATCCAAACATATTATGGAGAAAATATTAAAAGAAAAGATTTTTTCGGGAGAAATAAATAAAAGAAAAAAGAATGGGGAGGTTTTCCCCTCATTCCTGTCTGCTTCGATTCTGAAGGATATAGACGACAAAGAAATAGGGATAGTAGGTATTTTGCGCGATATAACAGAACGCAATCGTCTTATCGACCAACTGCGGTACAACGCATTTCACGATCCATTAACCAACTTGCCTAACAGGAATCTGTTCATGGAGCGCCTGGAGCGATTGCTTGAACGCTCAAAAAGGGCCAGAAACAGCACGTTTTCCGTATTATTTCTTGATCTTGATCGTTTCAAGGTTGTAAACGATAGCCTCGGTCACCTGTCGGGAGACAAGTTGCTGATCTCAATTGCTCAAAAATTGCGTGAGTGCATGCGGAAATCAGATACCGTTGCCCGTTTTGGAGGAGATGAGTTTGCAATCCTTCTTGATAATGTCGATGACCATTTTAATGCAAAATTTGTGGCTGAAAGGATCCTGGAAACCTTGAAGGAACCTTTCATTCTCGATGGGCGCAAAATAGTTGTCTCTGCCAGTATTGGAATTGTCCTGAAAGGGGAGTTTTATCACCGCCCGGAGGATATTTTGAGAGACGCTGATACGGTAATGTATCGGGCAAAGATGCTTGGCAAGGCACGGTATGCAATATTTAATATAGAAATGTATGACAACGCAATGAACTTCCTGCAGTTAGAGACAGATCTCCGGCATGCTATTGAGCGCTCAGAATTGGTGCTTTTTTATCAGCCCATTGTGTCATTAAGAACCACTGAGATTGTTGCCATAGAATCACTCGTCCGCTGGCAACATCCACAGCGTGGTTTAATCCTGCCAGATGAGTTTATCCCGCTGGCGGAGGAAACCATGGAGATCGACAGGCTCGGCTATTGGGTAATACAAGCGGCATGTGCTCAAAACAAGATATGGCATGATATGGGATTCTCGAACATAACCGTTACCGTTAATATATCATTATTACAATTCCGACGAAAAGAATTGCCAGAACAGATCGGAACAATAATTAAAAACACCGGCTTGCCAGCGGATGCCTTTGAATTGGAAATTACTGAAAGCACGGTGATGGAGAGCAAAGGACTCGTTCTCGAAATATTTAAAGAACTGAATAAAATGAAAATACACCTCATGATGGATGATTTTGGCATCGGTTTTTCTTCTATAAACAGCCTGAAGCATCTTCCGTTCAGTACCTTAAAGATTGACCGGTCTTTAATTTTAGATATTGATACCAATCCAGACGCATCAGCCATTGTAAAATCCATTATAGATATGGCACACACGCTGAAAATAAAAGTCATTGCGGAAGGAGTGGAAACACAAGGGCAATTGGAATTGTTGCGCTCATATAATTGTGATTATGCGCAGGGGTACCTGCTCTACAATCCTATGAGGGCTGAAGAGATTACCAACTTGTTGAGACAAAAAAATAAAAAGATATCAGATACGAAAAGCAACATTACGCGGGAGTATATGCCCTCTACAGAACAAAAAATTAACTAAAAATCGATATCGAGCAAAGCGAAAATCCCTCATTATTCAAGCAACAGAGAAAATCAGTTGATCTTTCTTAGTTTGCATGTAATGCAAAATTCAAGATTTATGATCCCCTCATAACAATCTATTGAATGGAGGTGAAGGATATGAGAAACAAAAATGGGTTTGTTGTATTCTTGTTTGCTTTGGTGCTCTTTGGTTTCAATAGTCTGGCGGGTAGTGCAGATGAAACACCTGATTTGCCGATGGCATATCTCATTTCTGATGTGCCGTGTCACAAGCAAATTACTACTCTTTCCTGTGGGCCAGCAGCACTTGAAATCCTATACGATTTTTGGGGAGAGGATGTTGACCAAAAAGCCATTGCGGATGTTGCCCGTTCCTCTACTATTGGCACCTATACATGGGATATGGTGCGTGCTGGTTATTTTAGTCATCTGAGTTCAGCCCACGGAAGATTTTTCCCTAAAAATGTTCCTCATGCCGGCTATCCGGAAAGACCCCTGGGCTACGTCTCTTTCGACCATTCTTCAGAGACCTTTTGGTGGTCGATCCTGAAAGGACTCATTGCTCAAGATATTCCCGTCCTCTTGCTCATGAAATATGCACCAGATGACAACACCGGGCATTATCGGGTGATTGTGGGGTATGATGAAGAGAAAGGAGTTGTTTACTTTGTGGATCCATGGGGCCGTGATTTAAAGAAAGTGACAAATCCTGATGGGACTGTTACCTGGGACATGGTTGACTTTGAAAATGCATGGAACTATACCGGCTATGGAACTGATCGCCCCTATTGGGGGACAGTAATGATGCCATGGACGGTTGCCATTTATACCATTGGTGAAAAGACCGCCGGTTCCGTACTCGAAGTAACTGCTGAAATTACCTACCCTTGCCCCCAACCGTTTGATTGCTCGTCCTATTTTGCCTTTAATACCAGCGCAGAGATTATCCTACCCCCAAGAGCCGAGCTATTAAGAGGATCTCCCAAAATCAATATTGGAGATCTTCCGGCTGGTGGCTCTGCTTCAGTTACATGGTATGTAAAGTTCAATTCGGATGTCTCTGGTTCTACGGTTTCCGTAAAAACTACCGGCCATATATCTGGCACAGTACCGGAAGTCGTGAGGAAGAATAAAAAAGATACGACTGGCAATAAGAACGATAAGAATAAGAAAGGTAATAATCTTTATCCTGCTTATGAGTACACCGATGAAATCGGCGTGGAAAAAAGTATAGAACTGTAACATATCAACATTGGTCGGCTAGCCAAAAGGGGTCTTTTTTGTAGAGCTTTTATAAATTATTGCCACCTTCATAATCTGCCGGATATAGATCTTGCCAGTCACAATAACTAATTACTTAAGGAGTGTTGATTGTAAAAAACCAAGACGTCTGTCATATTGACACACAAACAGGAATTGGCCAAAGACAATTGCTGTCATAATGGCATATTTGTTTGAGAGAGAAGTAGTTCGCTATTTTTTACATTCAATGCGATTGTATCTATTTTATTGAGTTATAACATGTTGCGTATCATTAAGCAGTATATATTAATATAATAAAGAAATAGGCATTTATTTTGCTAATGTTGACCCAAATATATGATTTGCTTTAATTGCTGGTAAAAATTTTGGAGGATACTTCGACATGTCGGCAAAAAAGATTATATTCGATCATGATGCACTTGACACCGTTAAGCTTGGCGTTAAACAACTGGCGGATGCCGTAAAGATTACGTTGGGACCGCGGGGTCGCAATGTTATCATACAAAAAAGTTTTGGTTCTCCTACCATAACAAAGGATGGCGTTACCGTTGCAAAGGAGATAGAACTTTCAGACCATATGCAGAATATTGGTGCACAAATGGTAAAATCCGTTGCTTCAAAAACCAGCGATGTTGCCGGTGATGGCACCACGACTGCAACGGTACTTGCAGAGGCTATATTTGTTGAAGGATTGAAAAATGTAACGGCAGGCGCAAACGCAATGGCGCTGAAACGTGGTGTTGATAAGGCCGTTGAGGCAATAGTAAAAAAATTAAAGGAAATGAGTATCGCTACAAAAGGGCGAAAAGAGATTGAACAGGTCGCTACCGTTGCTTCAAATTACGATACGGAAATTGGCAAGATTATAGCTGATGCCATGGAAAAAGTTGGGAAAGATGGTGTCATAACGGTTGAAGAGGGCAAAAGCCTGCAAACTGATGCGAAATGGATTGAAGGACTGCAGTTTGACAAAGGGTATCTGTCGCCTTATTTTGTCACGAATCCCAATGCGATGCAATGCGTGTTAGAGGACGCCTACATTTTAATCCACGAGAAGAAAATTACTACGGCGAAGGTATTGGTTCCACTTCTGGAAAAAATTTCTCAAACAGGAAAACCCCTCTTAATTATTGCTGAAGAAATCGAGGGAGAGGCATTGACTCTCCTGGTAGTGAATAAACTTCGCGGTGCGCTGAAATGTGCAGCGGTAAAGGCCCCGGGGTTTGGAGATAAGCGCAAGGCCATGCTGGAAGACATTGCAATTCTTACCGGCGGTCAGGCAGTCTTTGAAGATCTTGGAATCAATATGGAAACTATCCAGATCAAAGACCTTGGACGCGCGAAGAAAGTTGAGATCGATAAGGAAAATACGATCGTCATCGAAGGGGCAGGCGACGGCAAAAAAATCAAAGCCCGTATTGAACAGATCAAAAAGGAGATCTCCATAACTACTTCAGATTACGACCGTGAAAAGCTCCAGGAACGGCTGGCAAAGATGGCCGGCGGCGTGGTACAGATTAATGTAGGAGCTGCGACTGAAAGCGAGATGAAGGAAAAAAAAGCCCGGGTGGAAGATGCGCTTCATGCCACCCGTGCAGCTGTTGAAGAGGGCATTCTCCCTGGGGGAGGTGTGGCGCTTTTACGGAGTCTTCCGGCTTTGGATACCCTTAAACTTTCTGGTGATGAAGCGGTAGGCGTTGATATTGTCCGCAGGGCATTGAGAGCGCCCCTAAGACAAATCGCTACCAATGCAGGGGTAAATGCCGCCATTATTGTGCAAAAAGTTGAAACCGCCAAAGGAAATGAAGGATATGACGCCAGCGCAGACCGGTATTGTGATATGGTCAGTGAAGGTATTATTGACCCAACGAAAGTAGTCAGGACGGCACTGCAAAATGCGGCCAGTATCTCTACCTTACTCCTTACAACTGACGCTATTGTGGGCAAGATACCGGAAAAGAAGAAGATGCCGCCCATGCCGCCAGGTGGGGGATATGGTGGATACGGAGATATGTATTAATAATAACGAACAGAGAAATTCCCGTGGCAATTTAAAGTAATTTTAACTACTTCAGATAAAACAAAAACCCCGCGAGTTTGCGGGGTTTTTTGTTGATGGTGTTTCATTTAATTGGGATTTGACGAAATCTGTTGTCCGTAAACTTCTTGCACTTAAAAATAAAAATTGATATATTTATTCCGTTTTTCGAGAACTTAGGGAGGCAGACAGATTCACGATGTCGGTAAATTATAATTACAAAACTAATGCCCAAGAAAATAAACTAGAAAAGATTTTTTCAGATTTTTTTAGCTTTAATAAAAATATTCCCATGCAATCGTCAACCCCATGGCAACCTCCTGCTGACGTCTATGAAACTCCGGATGATATCGTCGTAAAGATATCTATACCGGGTATGAAGTCTGAGGATATCCACGTTTCCTTTTCAGAAGATGTCCTGACGGTTCATGGGTTCGTAAGCGATACCTCACCGCACGAAAAGATCTGTTTTTATCAGGTAGAAATCCGTTACGGATATTTTGAACGAAGTATCTTTATTCCCAAACCTGTTGATACCGACACGATACAGGCCACCTATAAAGAGGGTTTTCTCCAGATTGTTCTGCCAAAAACAAAACAATCGTCGACCAAAAAACTCTCAATAAAAATTAATTTTCATCAATAAATTCATGGTAATATTTTTCGATCCGGGTGTGAGACCATATGACTGAAAATGAAGAAAAAGACGAATCGAAAGCAGAAGCCAAACCAAAAGACAAATCTAACTCAGAAGAAATGGGACGGCTAGACCGGCCAAAGACGCCAGAGGAAATGCCGCTCCTTCCAGTAAAAGACACGGTGGTCTTCCCCAACATGGTCGCTGCCTTGAGCGTTGTTACCGAAAGAGATATTAAGCTATTAAATCACGTTTTGGCAGGAAACCGTTTCCTGGCTCTGGTGGCACAAAAAGACAAAGATCTCAAGGTTGTCGCGCAATCGGATTTATATAATTATGCCACAGCAGCGGTTGTTCTTCAGATGCTCCGTATGCCGGATAACTCCGCGAAGATGTTGGTGCAGGGCATGAGCAGAATTAAGATTGATGAATATCTCCAGACGGAGCCTTATTTTAAGGTTCGGGTGTCTGTGCTTGAAGATATCATGGAGAATGACATGGAAACTGAGGCCCTGGCGAGAAATGCAGCAGATCAGTTTGTTCGTATGATATCCATGGCCCCATCTTTGCCCGAAGAGCTGAAAATAGCAATCGTCAACGTTGACAGTCCAAGTCGTTTGGCTGATATGGTTGCATCTCATCTGAACATTAGTATCGCAGAAAAGCAAAAAGTGCTTGAGGCAATCAATGTGAAGACGCGATTACAGAAGGTAACTGCTTTGATTACCAGCGAAATGGAAGTGCTGGAAATGGCTACCAAGATTCAATCGCAGGTAAAAAACGAGATGGAAAAGGGGCAGAAAGAATATTACCTGAGGCAGCAGATGAAGGCCATCCAGGAAGAATTGGGTGAGGGAGATGAGCGTGCCGTTGAGATCAAAGAGCTGACCAAAAAGATTGAAGATGCGAAGATGCCTCCCGAAGCGAAAAAAGAGGCTGAGCGGGAATTAAGCCGACTTGCCAAGATGTCCTCCGCCTCTGCAGAATATACGGTTTCCAGGACATATATTGACCTGCTGGTCGCCCTCCCATGGTCGGTTACCACAACGGATAATCTGGACATTCAGATTGTCCGGAAGGTGTTGGACGAAGACCATTATGACCTGGAAAAGGTCAAAGAGAGGATCTTGGAATATCTGGCGGTTCGAAAATTAAAACAGGACATGAAGGGACCCATTTTATGTTTTGTGGGTCCGCCCGGTACGGGAAAGACTTCGGTGGGGATGTCGATTGCGCGCGCTATTGGAAGGAAGTTTGTCCGTTTATCGCTTGGCGGAGTGCGCGACGAGGCTGAGATCCGTGGTCATCGGCGCACATACATCGGTGCGTTGCCCGGACGTATTATCCAGGGATTGCGAAAAGCAGGATCCAACAATCCGGTGTTCATGCTTGATGAGATTGATAAACTCGGCGCTGATTTCCGCGGCGACCCTTCGGCGGCGCTCCTGGAGGTTTTGGACCCGGAGCAGCACAATGCATTTTCAGACAATTACCTGGACATTCCTTTTGACCTTTCAAAGGTGATGTTCATTACAACGGCAAACATCTTAGATCCCATCCCTCCGGCTCTCAAAGACCGGATGGAGGTGCTGGAACTTCCCGGATACACGGCAGAGGAAAAGGTATTCATCGCAAAACAGTTTACGATACCAAAACAATTAAAAGAGCATGGACTCACGAAAGAACACATTACTATTGATGACGGCGCTATAAGGGCAATCATCAGTGATTATACGCGCGAGGCGGGCATTCGTAATCTCGAACGCGAAATCGCCCATATTTGCCGAAGGGCGGCCAAAGACATTGCCTCAGGCGAAAAGAAAGCTGTGACAGTAACAGCCGATCAACTGCACAATTTGTTAGGACCGATTAAATTTTTCTCGGAAGCTGCGGAACGAACCTCTGAAGCCGGCGTGGCAACAGGTCTTGCCTGGACACAGGCCGGTGGAGATATCCTCTTTATAGAGGCCACCCACATGCCGGGGACAGGAAAACTCCTGTTGACAGGACAATTGGGTGACGTTATGAAGGAATCGGCCCAGGCGGCGATGAGTTATATCCGGGCAAAATTAACAAAACTGGGAATTACCTTCAAGGATTTTAATAAATATGATTTCCATATTCACATTCCTGCAGGCGCTATTCCAAAGGATGGACCTTCAGCGGGAGTAACGATGGCGATGGCATTGATATCGCTCCTGAAGGAAACACCGATTGTTCCTAACGTAGCCATGACAGGGGAGATTACCTTGCGTGGTCGAATTCTGCCGGTAGGGGGCATCAAGGAGAAGGTGCTTGCGGCCAAACGGGCAGGTGTCACTACGGTTATCCTGCCAAAACGAAATGAAAAAGACCTGGTAGAAGTGCCTGAAAACGCCAAGAAAGAAATGACATTCGTATTTGTAGAAAAGGTAGATGAGATGTTGCCCATTGTCTTTGGAACAAAAGAACCGGCAATGAAAAAGAAAAGGATTTTTAGTAAGGTTTAGTGTAGTGGTTCAAACCCCCAAGGCACAAAGCCACAAAGTAAAAATTTAATTGAGGTAGTTCATATGGATATAGCAATTAAGAAACAGGCAAAGGAAGCGATTGAAACTCTTTCTGATAAAAAGGCCCGTGTTGCCCTGGATTTTATCAATTATCTCATGGAAAGAGAGGAATGGGAGGCGACTGCTGAACTTATTTCTGACGAAAAACTTTTGATGGACTACAAAACGGCAAGGGAAGAAATTAAAAAAGGTACTACGATAAAATGGAAAAATATCAAGAGAAATGTTTGAGATAGAATTTTCTAGAAAGGCTGAGAAATATTACCGTTCAGCAAATGAAAAGACTGTGAGAATTCTCAACAGATGTTTTGAAATTATCGCTAAAGAACCTTTTTATCATACAAACATAAAGAAACTGCACGGCGAGTTTGAAGGGAAGCTATAGATACAGGTCGGGAAGTTTAAGAATTGTATATTCTGTGAATGAAGAAGAAAAAATTGTTTATATTGAAATAATTACGGATAGAGGAATGTCTTATAGATGAATCTGGGGTTGAGCAAAGCAAAATTTAGCGAATCTGATTGCTTGAAGCGAAATTTCTCTATCATTGGTGTTTCGAAATTCGGATTAGGAGATGCGATTGTTAAACGTTGGAATTATTGGTGCCACGGCTTATACCAGTCTTGAGCTTATAAAAATCCTGCTGCGACATCCGGAGGTGAGGATTACCTATCTTGGCGTACGCCGAACCGACCGTCCCCGAATATCAGACATATTTCCCACGTTAAAAAACCTGCTCGATTTGCCGTGTGAGACCATTGAGCAGAAAGAAGTTCCTGAAAATATTGACCTTGCATTTATTACCTTACCACCAACGATCTCCATGCAATACGCCCCTCTTATTACCCAGAAGGGGATCAAGGTTATCGATTTTAGCGCCGATTACCGTTTTCGTGACAAATCACTGTACGAACGGTGGTATAAGACACAGCATACGGACAGTAAGGGCATTGAAACAGCCGTATACGGCCTTCCGGAGCTTTTCAGGGAAGAAATCAGAAAGACTAACCTGGTGGGCAATCCGGGTTGTTATACCACGGCAACGATCCTGGCCTTGGCTCCATTACTTATGAAAGGGCTTGTCTGTCCGGAAGATATTATTGTAGACGCAAAGTCGGGCGTATCGGGGCGTGGACGTGAACCCAGGGAAGACACCCACTATTGCGAATGTAATGAGAACATCGAGGCATACAGTGTTGGAGGACATCGCCATAGTCCTGAGATCGAACATATCCTATCCATCAAGACAAACCAAAAGGTATCTATCCAATTTGTCCCCCATCTCATTCCTATGAATCGCGGCATCCTGTGTACCATTTATGTCAAACCGAAACACGGAAAGAACGCAGCGGCGAATGGTCATTCACCCTTCAGTGACAACGAGGCACACAAACTCTACAAAGAGTTTTATGGCACAGAACCTTTTATCCGCCTGAAAGAAGGCCACGAAACGCCCAGGACAAAAGACGTAATCTACACCAATTTCTGTGACATCGCTATGAAGGTCACCGAAAACCGCATCGTCATCCTTTCCGCCATAGACAACCTCATCAAAGGGGCCTCCGGTCAAGCCGTACAAAACATGAACGTTATGTGCGGCTTTGACGAAAAGATGGGGCTATTATAGAACTACGAAGGTAAAACCACAGATCGATGAAAAAACATTTGATAGCACAGATTAGGTTGATAATGTAGATGGTGCTGATAATAAATTGATTTCTACCGCCCAAACGGAAACGGTCTGTTTGGTGCAAGATTCAGGTTGTAACTTACCAAGCAGTTAACACTGGATTAAAATAAAAAAGGCATGTTTTTCTCAAAACATGCCTTTTTGTAAGTGATTTTTGAATAAATACTATAGTACGTGACTACTTTGCCGATTGTTCATGCTGATGATCCTTGGGTACTTCCTTCTCGCAATCAAAACAGAAATAGGTCTTTCCGCATTCATGTCCCTCTCCGCCCTCTGCTTTGCAAGTAGGACAAAACGTGGTGACGCCGCAAATATGCTCATCTCCCACCTCTTTCTCGCAATCGTAACAGAAATAAGTAACATCACAGATATGGCCAGTACCCACTTCTTCTTCGCAGGTTGAACAAAAAGTAGTTACCCCGCAGACATGTCCATCTCCCACTTCTTTTTTGCAATCCTTACAAAAGAATGTCAAATCGCAGATGTGACCACTGCCTACTTCTTCATTACATTGTTGACAAAGCGTAGTAAGACCACAGATGTGTCCTTCCCCAGTTTCTTTATTACAAGTGGCACATTTGTGTGGTGTCTCGGCTGCGGATTCCTTTTTTTCCATAGGCACTGCTTCCGCCTTTTCTTCCTGGGATTCTGCCGGTGGTATTACCGGGACAGCAGCTTGTGGAACCTCTGGCGTTGCTGGGGCTGTTGGTGCTTCAGGAACTTCCGGGGTCTCTGGCATTGAAGGAGCCTCTGGCACTGCCGGAACTTCTGGCATTGAAGGGGCTTTTGGTTCTTCAGAAACTTCCGGTGCTGCTGGTGCCTCCGGCATTGCTGGAGCCTCTGGCTCTTCCGGAACTTCTGGTATTACCGGGGCTTCTGATTCTTCGGGAACTTCCGGTGCTACTGGTGCCTCCGGCATTGCTGGAGTTTCTGGTTCCGTTGGAACTCCTGGCATTGCCTGGGTTTTTGGTGCTTCAGGAACTTCCGGTGCTGCTGGTGCCTCCGGCATTGCTGGAGTCTCTGGTTCCGCTGGAACTCCCGGCATTGCAGGGGTCTCTGGAGCTGCAGGAACTTCCGGCATTGCTGGGGCTTTTGGTGCCTCAGGAACTTCCGGCGCTGCTGGTGCCTCCGGTATTGAAGGAGCCTCTGGCTCTGCAGGAATTTCTGGCGTTGAAGGTGTCTCTGGAGCCGCAGGAACTTCCGGCATTGCTGGGGTCTTCGGTGCCGCTGGCGCAGTTACTTGAGCTTTTGGAGTAACCGTTTCTGCCGGAGTAGGTATAGGAATCCCTTGCGGCTGTTTGACCTCTTTCATAGGTTCTACTTTTACTTCAGGTGCTTTTGTTTCCCTGACCTCTGTCTGTGTGGAAACACAGGAACTTAAAAAAATTGTAAGACTTACTAAACCTACTCCCCAAAACCCTTTTCTCATAACCTCTCTCCTTAAACCACAATTTTACAAATAGTTATTACGATTAATTCTTAATACTGTTGCCAACCATTAATTCTAATTCGTCAGGTATTTCCCGCTTTTCTATGTCTATTCCTACTGCAGAAAAAAACTTTTTTCTTACAGCATCAAACGTAATTCTCGAAAGCGATTTCTTATCGTTTACGTCTCCGAAAATCCCCAAGTCGATACTGCCCGCAGCCATATTTGCATGTCCCCCCGCATTCATAAATCCAAAAGCCTTTTGCAATAAAAATGCGAGATTGATTCTTGAATCCACACTTCGCGCCGATAGTTGGACTTTATCCTTGTCGATACCAAAAACGAGAACGGTAGATACACCCTCCATTTGTAGCATTAATTCAGCCGCTTGTGGTAATGCGTCCCGGTCAGTTATAAATTCCACAAAAGATATCAGATAGGAGCCCCGTATTTCACGGTTTCGTATAGTTCTTCCGATGATATCCATGGTTTCTGCGCTCATAGGAGGATTTTCTATTTGGTTCAAGAGCCCCGTATCCAGCAATGGCGAGAGGTAAGCTGCCGCGTCGAGATCTTCTGTGGTTGTATTTCTGGTAAATCCTCCGGTGTCTACTCTGATTCCGTAACGGAGTGCCGTAGCCAGGGGCGGATCAGGAACAATATCCAGATGCCTCAGATATCGCGTCATGATAGTAGAAGTGGCGCCAATTTTTGGTAATATTTCAATAAACTCGCCTTTTACAAGACTAAGGTCTGTTTGATGATGATCAATGACGATGTGAGGAATAGCATGTATGGGCAAGATATTATTTTTTGAAGGAATAGAAGCCTCTATCAATGCCACCTTATCGAATGAAGAAACTATTTGTAGTACTTCCTCTGCGGTTTTTAATCGAATCAGGTCTGTTTCTAATAAATTGACCAGCGTTTTATTTTGCTGGTGACCGATATTTCCACCGTAATAAATACTGGATTTAATATCATATTTTTCCGCAATTCGCTTAAGCGCAAATCCAGAGGCAATGGCGTCTGGATCGGGATTATCCTGCAAAAAAATAGCCAATCCCTTGCTTGTTGCTGCCTGGATAACGCTTACCAGACGAAAAACGGATCTTTTAAGTTTTGCCGTTTCTAGTTCATTCAGGAGTGCATTGGTAATAATTCTGACGGTTTGAACTGTGCGGTCAACGCCATGTTCAGATAATTCAGCGCCTTCTATCTCATCAGTTGCCTGTGATAAAATAAATTTATCGGGAAACAACTTTCTGATGCGGTTTGCTAAGGCGAGATTATCCGTGTGTGTTTTCTGCAAGAGGATAAAGGCTATCGTGTTTTTTATTGGCAATGAACCAAAGTCCAGGGTATGGATATCGGCGGCCATTGTGCGCAGATTGGGCTCTTTTAAACCAATAAACACAGCTTCGTTATTGCCGATTACCAGTGTTTCTTCACCAGACCTGCTTAAATTTCTGGCCAAAGTGCTGCCAATTTCGTCGCATCCCAAAATAAGATACATCGTCAAATCCTTTTGTTAGTGGAATTTCTTTCTAAAGAAAATCGAAAGGCCACATATTATACGATTATGTCTTTTTGAAGTCAATATTAAAACTGCTTTTGTCTCAATTTAACCGTTTACAGACATAGAAGTTATAAATAGGAGTGCATTGTAAGCTGTGTTATAGGTGCCTTTTTTGCGATCAAGTTTTAGCTTGAATTCCAGGGGTTGATTTATGTAACATCGTATCATACATATTCCGAATACTCCAGAACTACGATTGTGAGCAAGTATCTGCATATGCAAATGTATGATATCGTTAAACAGGCCGGTATTACCGAGTCCACGTGGCAGGGGTCAATTGAGAAGCATGACGCTGTCAGGGAAGAATTTGATGGTATTCGCTTTTTCAGGATAACAAAAAAGATTGGTACCCTGGTAAAGGGAACCGTTGTTACAGAGGAAGGGATTATTTTTGGTTTTCCCAGCATAGCCCGAATACTACATTTAGAGAATGGTATTCGCAATGCTTATACTCATCCTTTTTATGTCGAAGAAAAAGTCGATGGTTATAATGTCAGGGTTGTGCGTATTCAAGGCCGTATACTGGTTTTTTCCCGCGGCGCATATGTTTGTCCGTTTTCGACAGACCGGATTGCGGATTTTTTAGAAATAGAGAAAATATTTAACGATATTCCTGGCCTGATCGTTTGTGGTGAATTTGCCGGGCCCGATAATCCTTATAACATTGAACATCCTCCCTACGTAAAGGAAGATGTCGGATTTTTTGCCTTCGATTTAATGATGATAAATCGGTCTCGTAACATCTCTGTCGATGAACGGTACAAGATCTTCGATCTCTATCGTATGCCCACGGCGAAGAGGTTCGGTCAGTTTTCAGTATCGGATGTTTCTGGCCTGAGAAAGATTGTCAAAGAACTGGACGAGGCAGGGTGTGAAGGGGTAGTAATGAAGCCAACGCATCCTGCGGAAAAGATTTTAAAGTATGTGACACTCGGCTCTTGTTTGCGTGATATTAACGTTACCGCTCCTTTGATGGCAGAAATGGCATCTGAATTTTTTACCCATCGGATTATTCGCGCGGCGATGTTTATTCATGAGCAGATGCAGGTATTGCAACCAGAAGTTTTTTCTCAGTTGGGCAAAGTTTTGCTAAGACCGATATATGAAAATATTGCGAAAGCAGCGCGGAATGAAGTTGTTGATGAAAAATTTCTTCTCAGGTTTCGGGAAGAGAGAAATATCCAGCGGATGATAGAACACCTCCGTAAATGCAAAGTGAAGTTCGAGGTACTATCGAAAAATAAAAAAGGAACTTACTGGCATGTCAAGTTTGCACGAAAATGTTATGCCACTTATGAAATCCTTCAAAAACATCTGCAAGGTGCAACCCATGTGGACTAAGGTATTTTTTAGGGCCAGAGATTCCGATCACGAAAACTCCATCAGAAAACAGCCACATGAGCGCTCATGACAATAGGATGAATACCTGCCGCAGGGCAGGTGAAGATGGCAGCCCCCCCTCCGCGGAATGATTATTGCTTTTACGGTATCAGCTTGTCGAGTATTCCACGCAACATACGGGGATCGAGGTAGCGGATGCCGAGCTTATCAGCCCATTTGACGATACCTGTATCAGCTGTTACCAGTATGCCATCAAGTTCCTTAGCAAGGAGGATTAGATCAACATCCTCCTTGCTATCAATGATTCCTTCTCTAAGGGCAGCGCGATATTTTTTTCTCAGATCAGCAATAGCTGCTGCCTCTAATGTTTCTGATTCACTTTTGTAAGGGAATTCTTCTGTCATACGCACATCCGGAAAAAGAAAAACTGATTTTTCGCGTGAGGCCTTTCGCCTCCGTTCCATTGCCTCTGATGTCTTTAGGCCCTTATCAATCTTTTTCCTTACGGCTTCCTCGGCTACCCGCAACCCCTTGTCTATTCTGTGGCGTACATCCTCAATAAGTTCATAGAGTAAAAAAGCCGGAACAGAAAGTTCGTATCGCTTGGGAGGTTTTTGGATTATACGAATTTGAAGCTCGGGAGGGATATCCTTTGCTTCGATAAAATGGAACAATTCCTGGTAAATCGATGGAGGCATATAAAAGGACATTCCTTCTAATTTGCCGATGATCTCCAGAAACGTACGAAGTGCCTCTGTTGGGTTTAAACCAAACGAATGATACACTTCCGGATTAGTAAAAATACTCGTGTCAATGATAATTCTTCCGTGTTTAATGTCTTTTTCCATAAAAAGCCTTTCCGTTGGATAGGAATTTTCTCTCTTTTTTAGTAAGCTTAAAAACTTTCCGAAAGCGTTGATCTTCTGCTGGAGTCATTTCTTTATCCCGCCTTTTCATCACGGTCTTTGCCACAAGCAATGCCTTTTCCAAGTGTTCGGGGCAATGGTAACATGCTGTCCTATGTAAATTGGCCCTTGTTGTATTTAATAATATCCCAAAAACAGTTTACAACTGGCACCTGAATGTTAACTGACCGAACAGAACTTTTTACTATTCCAAGGGGATCGTCTGCGATAAACATTTCTGGCGACAGTTGTTTTGCATGTTTTCCTGTAAATCGGACATTCACTAGTATAACGTTTCACAAAAACATAGACAAATACTATATCGTTAGATCGAATTTTTTCCAGCAATGAATAACGGAGCTTCCTTAATTTCAGAGATTCCTTTTAATATTCTATTTCGTAATTCGACAACAGAATCGACCCTCATGCGCTATAAGAATGTTCGGGCCATTTTACCAAAAAGCGTTTCCACCAGATTGAGCCAGGAACCGTGCTTTGGAGTATGAACATAAACGAATCTATTCGGTCGACTCGATAGCTATCGCAAGGTCTCTTTTGAAATATGCGCGGAATGATTGTCTAAAATAACTCGTATAGTATATTCTGATGGATAAAAGGCATCAAGTTCTTTTAATAACTCGATGAATTCTTTGCTTCTGTGCCGTTCATGAACCTGTGCTATTATTCATGCTCGCAATCAAAGCGACACGAATATGTACTCTTGTCGTGGAGGTGATGCCTGGCAAGAATTATAATGTACCCCAAGAACTGGACAGTATGTTAAGATATCCTCAGGAGGCTCACAATTTGTGATTTATAAACTTGATACAGAGCCGCCATAATCTCACAGGGTGAGGCACGGACAAGCTATGCTTGTCCGTGTTTTCGCAATACTGCTTAATGCCTTGTCCTTACATGGTCTGCCTTGTATTGTCTATCCAAATGTTAAAATGAATACTTCGTAAACAACGTCGCGCAAGTCCAACACGGACAAACGGAGTTTGTCCGTGCCACCCTGTTACCAATTTAAAATTCACCTTTTATGAACATCTTGAGTATATCTGGAGCAGGGGATAATGGACGGACTCAAAGAATGGGAAGCAGAGAAGGGGACACCCCAGAGGGCAGTGATAAGTCCATTATTAGCGAACCTATATCTGAGGTGACACTTTAGCTTTTTGAAAAACCCCTTTCTCTGTAGGTGTGGCGCACGTGAAGGTTATTCACACGCAATAAAAACAAAACCGCTCGTTCGGCAAGGCTCACGACAAGGATGCGGTAAAAAAGCCCGAAGGGCTG